>JBEBGB010000237.1:0-7298 GCA_040081675.1 Vicinamibacterales bacterium | reverse complement strand
GCGGCATGTTGCAGGTCTTCCGGCGCAAACCCATAGCCGACTTGATGGCTGCCACCGATGGTGACGGTCAGCTGAAACGCACGCTGGGCGCAGGCGACCTGGTCATGCTGGCCATCGGCGCTGTCATTGGCGCGGGGATCTTCGGTGCCATCGGCACCGCGGCGGCAGGACAAGTCGGACCCAACGGCGAGGTGATCCGACTCGGCGCAGGGCCGGCGCTGGTCTTCTCGTTCGTCCTGCTTGGCGGCGCGTGCGCGCTGGCCGCGCTCTGCTACGCGGAGCTTGCGTCCATGATTCCGCAGGCGGGCAGCGCGTACACGTACTCGTATGCGACGCTCGGCGAGCTTGTCGCGTGGATCATCGGATGGGACTTGATCCTCGAGTACGCCGTGGGAAATGTGGCGGTGGCCATTTCGTGGGGCGACTACTTCAATACGCTGCTGCGCGGCGCGGGCGTCACGATTCCTGTCTGGCTGACGACCGGATACCGCACAGCACTTCTCAGCTCCGACCCCGCGATTCACGGTCTGCTGAATACGGCGCCTCGCCTGCTGGGCATCCCGGTGCTCTTGCACGTGCCGGCTTTTGGCATCGTCATGCTGATCACCTGGCTGCTGCTGCGCGGCGCGCGAGAGAGCGCAACGGCCAACAACATCATGGTCGCGATCAAGCTCCTGGCACTCGGCCTCTTCATCCTGGTCGGCGTCACGCACTTGAAGAGCGAGAACTACCATCCGTTTGCGCCGAACGGCTTTGCCGGCATTCATCAAGGCGCCGCGATCGTCTTCTTCGCGTACATCGGTTTCGATGCGATATCGACCGCCGCTGAAGAGACCCGCGACCCGCAGCGCAACTTGCCGATCGGCATTCTCGTCGGTCTCGCCATCTGCACCTTGATCTACGTCATCGTCGGCGCCGTACTCACAGGCATGGTGCCGTACACCGAACTGGCCGTGGCCGACCCGCTGGCCCGCGCCCTTGAACTCGCCGGATTCAAGACCGTCAGTGTGATCGTGGCACTCGGCGCTGTCGTGTCGATGTCCGCGGTGCTGCTGGTGTTCCAGTACGGGCAACCACGTATCTTCTTCGCGATGGCCAGAGACGGCCTGCTCCCGAAGTGGGCAGCCACCGTCAATCGGAAGACGCAAGTGCCGTCGAACACAACCCTCCTGACCGGCGTGTTCGTCGGTACATGGGCCCTTATCGGCGATGCGGCCGAGACCTACGACTTGACGAACATCGGGACGCTGTTTGCGTTCATCCTGGTGAGCGTCGGCGTGCTCGTGCTCCGCTACACCGAACCAGAGCGTCATCGTCCGTTCCGCGTGCCGTTTGTCTGGCCCGTGTCGATACTGTCCGCGGCTGGCTGCCTGTTCATCATGCAGGGGCTACCGATAACAGCGTGGGAGCGATTCGGTTGGTGGCTTCTCATCGGCCTTGCCATCTATGTGTTGTACGGCTATCGCCACAGCCGCCTCCGGGCAGAGGCCAAGCGACAGACACGCTGAGACCAGGTACAGCCGCCAGCCGCCCGGGTGCTAGAATCGAGGTTTCGGCCACCTCGCATTTTCCGCAGAGGGAGCATGGCGCACGACTGGATTGCGGTACGCGGCGCCCGCGTCCACAACCTCAAGAATGTCGACGTCGATCTGCCACGACACAAGCTCGTGGTGATCACGGGCCTGTCCGGCTCAGGCAAATCGTCACTGGCCTTCGACACGATCTACGCCGAAGGGCAGCGGCGGTATGTCGAGTCGCTCTCGGCCTACGCCCGGCAGTTTCTCGAGCAGATGGAGAAGCCGGACGTCGACCTCATCGATGGACTTTCGCCAGCCATTTCGATCGAGCAGAAGACCACTGGATCGAATCCCCGCTCGACCGTCGGTACCGTCACCGAGATCTACGACTACCTGCGTCTGCTGTTTGCGAGCATCGGCGTGCCGCATTGCCCGACGTGCGGCAAGGAAATCTCCAGCCAATCGCTCGAGCGGATCGTCGACATGGTCATGCTCTATCCGCAGGACTCGCGGATCAATGTCCTGGCGCCGATCGTTCGTGGGCGAAAGGGTGAGTTCAAGAAAGAGCTGACCGCGCTGCGAGCGCGCGGTTTCACCAAGGCCAGGATCGATGGTCAGTTCCGCGGGCTCGAGGATGACATCAAACTCGATCGACGCCGCAATCACACCATTGAGGTCGTGGTCGACCGGATCATCGTCCGTGGGGGCGTCGAGCGTCGACTGACCGACTCGGTCGACGTCGCGCTGCGCCTCGCCGACGACATCATTGTCATCAACGCCTTCGACCACGGCGATCGCCTGTTCTCGCGACGCCTTGCGTGCGTGGACTGCGGCATCAGCGTGCCCGAGATGACGCCCCGTGCCTTCTCGTTCAATTCTCCTCACGGCGCGTGTCTCGACTGTCAGGGACTCGGGGCGCTGATCGACTTCGATCCTCACCGCCTCGTGCCGGACGAATCGATCTCGCTCGCTGACGGAGCGATTGTCCCCTGGGCCAAGGGTGACCGGAAGCTTGTGCGCGAAGCCCTGCAAGCGCTGCACAAGGAGTTCGGCCTTGATATGTCCGTGCCCTACAGTCGGTTGCCGAAGAAGCAGCGCGATCTTTTGATGTTCGGCGCGCCGAAGAACGCGTCGCAGAAGTTCGAGGGTCTGGTCCCGAACCTGCGGCGTCGATATGACGATGGCACGTGGGCGGAGCAGGCGGAACTCGAAGTCTATCGATCACTGCGGCCGTGCTCGACATGTCAGGGCAATCGTCTCAAGCCCGAGAGCCTGGCCGTGCGCGTCAAGGGTCGCACGATTGCGGACTACGTGGAGCTGCCGATCGCGGAGGCTCTTGGCGTGTTCGACGGGCTGCGGCTGACGGACCGCGAATCGATCATCGCCGAGCGCATTCTCCGCGAGATTCAGGACCGCGTGCGGTTTCTTGCGGAGGTCGGCGTCGGTTATCTGACCCTGGGGCGCAGCGCGGCCTCGCTGTCGGGCGGCGAAGGGCAGCGTATCAGGCTCGCGACGCAGATCGGCGCGAACCTGACTGGTGTGCTCTACGTCCTCGACGAACCATCCATCGGATTGCACCAACGCGACAACCGAAAGCTGCTCAACACGCTTGCGAAGCTGCGCGACCTTGGCAACACGGTCATCGTCGTCGAGCACGACGAGGAGACCATTCGTACGGCGGACTGGGTGATCGATCTCGGGCCTGGCGCCGGTGAGCATGGTGGTCAGGTGATCTTCCAGGGCACGGCTGCCGAACTGATGCAGGATCCCAACTCGATCACCGGTGCGTACCTGACCGGTGCGCGCACCATACCAACGCCGTCGAGCCGCCGGTCGCCAGGAAAAGGCGAGATCGTCATTCGCGGCGCGCGCGAGAACAACCTGAAGTCCATCGACGTCCGTTTGCCGCTCGGCGTGTTCACGGCCGTCACCGGCGTGAGCGGCTCGGGCAAGTCGACGCTGGTGAACGACATCCTCTACCGCTCACTTGCGAAGACGCTCTATCGGGCTGCCGATGAACCCGGTGCGCACGACCGCATCGAGGGCATCGAGCTCGTGGACAAGGTCATCGAGATCGACCAGTCGCCTATCGGGCGGACCCCGCGCTCGAATCCCGCCACCTACACCGGGCTGTTCGCGTTCATCCGCGACCTGTTCGCCATGATGCCCGAAGCACGCCAGCGAGGCTTTCGACCTGGCCGCTTCTCTTTCAACGTGAAGGGCGGCCGGTGTGAAGCCTGCCAGGGCGACGGTGTTATCGCGATTGAGATGCACTTCCTTCCGAACGTGTATGTCACCTGCGAGCAGTGCAAAGGTCGTCGATACAACCGCGAGACGCTCGACATCACCTATCGCGGCAAGTCGATCGCGGATGTCCTGGAGCTGACAGTCGACCAGGCGCTGCCGCTCCTCGAGAATTTCCCGGCGATTGCCGTGAAGCTTCGGACGCTGATGGACGTCGGGCTCGGCTATCTCACGCTCGGACAGTCGGCAACCACGCTCTCAGGTGGAGAGGCGCAACGTGTGAAGTTGGCGAAGGAGTTGTCGCGCCGCGGCACCGGGCGGACGCTGTACATCCTCGACGAACCAACCACAGGTCTGCACTTCGAGGACACCCAGAAACTGCTCGATGTCTTGAACCGGCTGGTCGATCAGGGCAACACCGTCGTGGTCATCGAGCACAATCTGGATGTGATTCGCACGGCTGACCACGTGATCGACCTTGGCCCGGAGGGCGGCGCCGGTGGTGGTCGCATCGTCGCGGAAGGGACACCCGAGGAAGTGGCCCGGCACGACGCGTCAGCCACTGGTCGTTACCTGTCCGAGCTTCTGACCGACTCGCGACGTCCGGCACGAGCGACGGCCAGTTGACGGCCATGTGGTAACATTGCCACGTTTTTCAAAGGATTCAGTGTGGTTCTCCAGCCACAGCCGACAGGCCAGCTGTAGCGAAAATTGTGGCGAAAGAAGCAGAAATAGAAGTGAATTTGCCAGATCAGATGTCTCCGTTCGCATGAGCGTACAGGCATCACGTTTGCTCTTGTTGTCCCTGAATGTCTCCGCTCGTTGAGAGGACCATGGACGCACAGCGAACCCTTCGTCGCGCCATCTCATGCGTCGGAATCGGTCTTCACTCCGGCAACAAGGTTCAGCTCTCGCTGAAACCCGCGGCCGTCGACTTCGGCATCCGCTTTCGCCGAACCGACCTGGGAGACCACGAGGTGCCCGCGAACGTGCAGCACCTGGCCGGCATTCAGCTGGCAACAGCTCTTTCGCGCAATGCGGTGTCGGTTGAAACGGTCGAGCACCTGTTGGCTGCACTGGTCAGCATGAGCATCGACAACGTGCTCATCGAGCTGAACTCGTCCGAAGTGCCGATCATGGACGGCAGCGCGGCACCGTTCATCTACCTGATTCAGGAAGCGGGCGTGAAGCGCCAGGGGTCGCCCCGAACGTACCTGAAGATCACGCGTCCCATTTCGCTGTCGCGTGGCGACAAGCGGATTGCGCTGTATCCGTCTGACCAGTTCAAGGTCACCTACAGCATCAGCTACGATCACCCGCTGCTCCGGCACCAGGCCCGCACGCTCGAAATCACCGAAGACAGCTTCATCGAACAGATTGCGCCTGCGCGCACGTTCACGTTTCTCAAGGACGTCGAGATGCTGCGCCAGAACGGTCTGGCTCTCGGCGGCTCTCTCGACAACGCTATCGTGCTCGGCGAGACCGGGGTCCTGAACAACGCGCTGCGCTTCGAAGACGAATTCGTCCGCCACAAGATTCTGGACGCGGTGGGCGATTTAGCGCTGGTGGGTTATCCGGTCATCGGCCATCTGGTTGCGCATCGCGCCGGACACGCGCTGCACACGGAGTTTGCCGGGAAGATTCTCGAGTCAGCCGACTGTTGGCGCCTCGTGCAGGGTCCCGTCGACGCGCTCACGCCCGCCGGGGCATCCGCGCCTGCCACTGCTCCCAGCCTCGCCAACTGAAGATCAAGCGCCGCACACGGAGCATGACGCTGTGCGCACTGCTTTGGCGATCTGCTGACTTGGAGATTTGGCGACCGAAAAACATTCGCACTCACCAAGTCGCCAGCTCTCTAACTCCCCAACTCTCTAATTCGTCAATTATTTAGAACACCCAAAGAGGCTGCTCGGTCGTCGGTGAGCCGCACTTCTCGAACCACTCCACGCCTTCGCTCACCAGATCGAATTTGAGTCGATAACGGCCGGGCTCTGGCAGTTCCTTGAGCCGGACGACGATGTCGGTCGCGGTGCCGCCTTCGAGAGGCTCAGGGAGGTCCGCTCGTGCGAAGTCGAGGTTGATGAGCGAGCCGTCCTCGGCGCACAGTTGCGCGCCGAGCCTGACGAGACGACGGCCTTGCGCACCGGTGTTGGGGAAGGCGCGAGCACTCAAATTGTGGACGCGCGTGCGAACGGTGAGCGGACGCCGACGGGTACCAATGAGCGGAAGTCCGGGCACGAGCGACCGGACGTCAATGCGTGCCCGCGGCGTCGCCCCGGGAATGGCGTTGCCTAGATTGCTGTCATCCCAGGTCTCGCGGCGGATCGACTCGAACCCTGGCGTGCCGTACGCGAATCGACGTGAGAACGCATCTTCAGGGTGGTCGGTAATTTCCCAGCAGAGCCGATCGACACCGATCTCCTGCGCGAGCGTTCGTGCGAGCGCCATCTCCTCGTCGCTGTCGTTCCACTTGAACAGGATGTAGCGCCAGTTCAGGTACGGCAGATCCCGACCGGTCTTCCGCTTCTCGTCCGCCATCGCGCGCAAATTGCGCAAGGCGACGTCCAGCTTGCCGCGCTGTCGATACTGCTCGTAGCTGGCCTGCGTGGCGCCGTCGAGCGAGAATGTGACCTCGTCAATCTCCGAGTGCACCAGACGTCGTGCCTGCTCCTCAGACAGCGCGAGCCCATTGGTGCTGGTGTAGAGATAGATGTGGGGGAAGTGCGACTTGATGTACTCGCACATCTCCACGGCGCGCTTGTGGAGAAACGCCTCACCGTAGTTGAAGAAGTCGATGCGTCCAAGTGTCGGACCCGCTTCGTCGATGACGCGGGTGAAGAGGTTGAAATCGAGCATGCCGGCCTGGCGTGTGCGCGTGATGCCGGTTTCGGGTGCGCAACACGCCTGGGCGCACGAGATGTTGCAGGCAGCCGTGCACTCGATGTACATGCGGCCGGGTAACGCTCCAGCATCGACGGACCTGGCGACCGGTTCTTGACCCTTTCCGAGTGGCAGCTTCAAGTTGCAGTCGCCGCAAAACGACGAGCGGCCTGTGTTCAGATCGCTGCGAAGTGCGGTGATGGTCGGTCCCGTCCACGTATCGCGGACCGTGCCGGTGCGAGCGTCCCCGAGCACGCGGCGACCGTACGGGTCGGCGCATCCGCAGACGAACCGGCCATCGCAGAGCATCACCAAGATGTCCCACGGCCAGGTGCACCGGTACCGCGTGGCGAGGAAGTTCAGAGACACTACTTGCGTGACAGCTTCTTCATATAGGCTTCCAGCTTGTCGTTCTCGTATCGCACCGTGTTCAGGAAGAGGCTCTCGGCGAAGTAGGACCGGCGTTCTTCGTCGCTCATTTGATCGATGAGGTGCTGGATCTCTTTCACCATGTCGTCGAACGTCCGGTCGAGCGCCCGCCTGGCGGTGACCTCCCGGTAGAGCAGCTCCATGATCGCGAGCAGATCGCCGTCGAGTGTCAGTTCCGAGCCGGTGGTCGTCGTGATCTTGCGCATGTCAGACCCCGAAACTCTTCAA
>JBEBGB010000985.1:0-1836 GCA_040081675.1 Vicinamibacterales bacterium | reverse complement strand
CTGTCGTTTGAACGTGCTTGTTTCCGGGGGCACCGGCGCCGGCAAGACGACGCTGCTCAACGTGCTCTCCAGCTTCATCGGACCGTCGGATCGGGTTGTGACGATTGAGGACGCGGCGGAATTGGTGTTGCGGCAACGGCACGTGGTCCGTCTGGAGACCCGGCCCGCCAACATCGAGGGAAAAGGCAATGTCCGCCAGCGCGAGCTGGTCGTGAACGCCCTCCGCATGCGCCCGGATCGCATCATCGTGGGGGAGGTCCGTGGCGAGGAAGCACTGGACATGCTCCAGGCGATGAACACGGGGCATGACGGCAGCCTCACGACCATCCATGCCAACAGTCCGCGCGACGCGCTGTACCGCCTCGACACGATGGTGGCCATGGCGAACCTGAACCTGCCCGACCGCGCGGTCAGACAGCAGGTGGCGTCGGCCATCGAGCTGGTCATCCAGATTGCGAGAATGTCCGATGGCACCCGCAAGGTCACGGCCATTACGGAGCTGTCCGGGATGGAGGGGGGCACGATCACCATGCAGGACATCTTCGTGTTCGAGAAGGTCGGTGTGCGTGAGGACGGAAAAGTGCTGGGGCGGTTCCGTGCCACCGGAATCCGGCCGAAGTGTACTGAAAGGTTGGTGACCTCAGGTATTCAACTGCCCGCGCATGTGTTCGAGCACACGAAGGCGGTGGCGTAGGGATCGGTATGGCAATCACCCTGATCGTCTTCGCCGTCGTCCTCGCGATCATCATCGGGTCGTACCTGTTGTTCGTTGTCCTCGCGGAGAGGCAGCACGACCGCGCGCTTCGCGCGCGACTTAGGGGGGAGCCCACGACGACGCGGCTGACCGACAGCGTCGTTAAGACACGTGAACGACTGAGTGCCGTTCGGCTGATGGATGCGGCACTCATGCGCTGGAGCGCAGTCGTGACGCCACTCGGCGGGCTGGTCACTCGGTCGGGACTCCGAGTGACGGTTGGCACCGTGGTCCTCGCCGCCGTGTTCCTGGCGGTGACCGCGATTGCCATCACGGCCGTCCTCGCCCCTTGGGGCTCCTTGATGCTCGTTGCCGGCGCGGGCGCGGGGCTCGTGCCGATTCTCTATCTACGACGAGCCGCGGCAAAGCGAGTGGAGCGGTTCGACGAGCAGTTTCCAGAGGCGATCGACCTGATTGCGAGAGCGCTCCGAGCCGGCCATGCCCTGCCGACCGCTTTGCGGATGGTGGGCGAGGAGGTGCCAAATCCTGTTGGGAGCGAGTTTCGTCTCCTTTTCGACCAGCAGAATTTCGGCATGTCCCTCCCCGATGCCCTGAAAGCGTTTGGGCAGCGAGTGCCGCTGATCGATGCCAAGTTCTTCGTGACGGCGGTGCTGACGCAGCGCGAGATGGGTGGGAACCTGTCCGAGGTGCTCGACAGGCTCGCGGGCGTCATCCGCGAGCGCTTCAAGGTCAAGCGGCAGGTGCGTGCGTTGAGTGCCCATGGCCGAATTACCGGTGTGGTGCTCGGATTGCTCCCGCCCGCCGTGGCTGGCGTGCTGTTCGTCGTTTCGCCCGAGCACATCCGACTGCTGGTGGATGATCCGATTGGCGTGAACATGGTCCTCGCCGCTGTGGTGCTTCAGGTCATCGGTGTCCTGATCATCCGCCGCATCGTGAACGTGGAGTTCTGATCATGAATCCCCAACTGCTCTTCGCGATCGGAGGCGTATTCGCCGCGGTGTTCGTCATCACGGGAGTGACGCTGTCGTGGGTTCTGACGCGCAATGCACCAGAGCAGCGCCGCCTTCGAGCGATCGGCCAACCTGTTGCGTCTGGGTTCATCCTCGATGAACAGCGGCTGA
>JBEBGB010000984.1:0-1837 GCA_040081675.1 Vicinamibacterales bacterium | reverse complement strand
CCCAGAATAAGCGCGTTTGCGGCTGGTCCGATGACGAGCGTGACCACGCGATGGCGGCGCGGACGTCGCCTAGAGGGACGCGGTCCCATGGGCCTCGCCGTTCGATTGTCGTCATCGTGTTGATCCTCCACGCGCGCGACGGACGGTGCAGTGCATCCGGGCCTCGCCATCCCGGTCTCAGCGGTTGACTCAGAGCGGGTGCTGGAATTGATCGACCCCGCGGAGGAACACAGCCTGCCACGGATTCCACGCGAGCAAGCGGAAGATCCGGCGACGGCTCGTCCGCACGACCTGCACCGGGATCAAGACGAAGGCGTGGAGAAAGGCTTTGAATTCCATCCGCTGGACCGCCGCCTTGTCGGCCGCATAGCGCGCGGCCCAGCGCCCCGTGTCCGGCAGCCGCAGCGCAAACCAGGCCTTGAGCGTCCACGCGAGCGCCGCCATCACCATGTAGGCCCAATTACTGTGCAGCGTATCGACCGGCATGCCCATCGCGCCGACGCCGTGCTTGAGCTGATCGATCAGGTTCTCCTGGTTGCAGCGGTCGTTGGCCAGGAACACGACCTCGGCGGCGGCGGTGTCGCGATCATTGGTCACGTAAAAGAAATAACGGATCTGATCGAACAGTCGCTGGTCGCCGTGTTCGACCGAGATGTTTTTCCGCAGGACGACCATCCGGTACGGCTTCGCACACGCGACCGGCTGGTAGGCGAACTCGGCGACCGCTTCCGCTTCGAGGCGCAGATTCTTGAACGCGCGCGCGACGATGATGGCCTCTTTCACGTTCGCGGGCCGTTGGCGTGGTTCGGTCTGGCCCGCGGAGGACGGGCGCCGCACCAACGGCGTCCACGCGTCGGCCGCGACGGCGTCGGCCCGGCCGATCAGCGACGCGCTCGCGTCGTAGCCAAACACGAACCGCACGCCCGCCGTGTCCCACCGATCCAGATGACGGGTCTGCGAGAAATCGGTATCGCCACGGAACGTGATGCGACGGAAGCCCGCCTCCTGACACAGCGTGTGCGCCTGGTCGAACCGCTCGGCCGCGCCCTCGGCGGAGGGCCGATTCCCACGGCGATTGACCAGGAACAGCGGTTCTTGCGTGTTCGCCAGGGACACCACCAACGGGTGATAGCCCCACACGCCGGTATACGCGATGTCCATGCCGTCCTTGCACGCGCCCGTCGTCTCCGCGAGCGTGCCGTCGGCGTCGATGACCGCCTCGTCGAAAAAGGACGCGGGCTGGGCGCGCCACACGCGCACCCGCGTCGTATTGATCGCCGCCTGCAACGCCTCAATCGCCGCCGCGTCAAACCGCCGGCAGAAATCGCCCGCCGTCGTCGGATCCGGAATCCGCTGGGCGCCCAGCGCATCGAGATACACCTCGTCCTGCCGGCGGCGCTCGATATCCTGCAAGCACGTCCCGCCGCAGAGCACGTTGTACGCGATGCCGAGCACGTGATCGGATTCGTGATACGGCAGATGGACCTTCAGCACCTCGACCGCCCGATCGATCGCGGTCACCAACCCCGTGTGCTCCGCCAACTGCTGCATCGCGCCGATCCCCCCGCTCGCCAGCCCGCGCACCCGATCGCTGTGCTCGTACTGGATCCCCCTCGCGCCGAACATCGGCCGCGCCTGGGCCGTCCACGTCCGGGGGCGCAGCCGCCGCTGGATTCGCCGTTTGCGCTGCGCGACCTGGTGGTGTCTACTTGTCTTCACTCGAAATGTCCTCTCCGTGTCAGAGCTTGTGGTTTGGCGACCAAGGAACTCTGCTACGGGGTACGGACATTTCGAGCGTTCTGCTTACACGCCGCGCCGCAAACGCGCTTGTACTGGG
>JBEBGB010000983.1:0-1837 GCA_040081675.1 Vicinamibacterales bacterium | reverse complement strand
CGCGTCGTCGATGACAAGAATTTCGCACGAGTAGTCGGCGAAGATGGAACGCGGAATGCGATCCAGCACGTTGCTCAGCGTCCGCTCGGCCCAATAGGCTATAACGAAGATGAGCAGCCTGGGCGGGTTGGATGTCAGCATTCCTCGGGCGAAATCATAGCAGCGGAGTCGGCGTATCAAACCTCATCGCCAACCACCGCCAGAAGAACCGCTCATCATCGTCTGCCGGCCGGGCCCCGGCGGCGAGCGCCCTGGCCAAGTCGACTCGGCCGCTCTTCGCGAGTGCGTACGCAAGAAGGGGGCGGAGTGTCGGCCCCGACATGCCGCGGCTGGCCGCCGCCTGAAACCACACCGCTGCTCCTGCGTAATCGCGTCCAGAGAGCCCTCGTAGCGCGCGTGCGTATTCAGTATTGCCGCCAGCGTCGACGCTGGACTCGCCGATGCGCTGCTTCACCTCGTCGCTGCCAAGCACCCACAGCGGCAGCGTTCGCAGCGAAGTCGTGGTCAGCAACGCATCGAGCGCGTCGATCTGACGCAAGGGTCGTCCACCTTCCCAGTAGACGCGGTTGAGCACGGCTTGCTGGTCGAAGAACGGCAGGGTGCGTTCGACGAGCCCAGGCGGCCACAAGGATTTGATTAACGGTGACGTCCTGAAGGATTCGCGAGCCCGCGTCACGTCCAATGCCGTCTGGTACATACGCGTCACCGTCGGATCGATGCCGTACGCTGGATCGGAGAGCGACGGTCGCCCAGGAATGGGACCAAGGCGCTGCGGAAAATCGTCGACGAGCGGCGGCGTGGTTCTCGTCAGATCGTTCAGGTATGCCGCATCGCCAACGAAGGTCGCGCCGATCTGCTCGGCTCGCTCGAACCCAACTTCTCGAAGACGCGCCTCCAGACCTGGAGTCTGCCAGGGTGACGTGAACTGCTCCATCGTGCGCGGGCCCGTGAGACCGCGCGAGCCGACGAGCATCAGGTCGAACGGCGTTGCGTTCCAGAGCGAACAGTCAGTGAACACATCACAGAACGCCCGAATGATCGTGTTCACGTCGGTGCCGGGGTGTGGCCGGGCCACAGGCACCCAGTACGTCGCAATGCCGCCTTGCGCCAGTCGGTCGTGAACGAGCTGAAAGTAGTCGCGCGTGTAGATATTGACCGTGCCGGGTGTTCGCGGCGGCGGAGGCTCGCCAGTGATCAGGTCGTATCGCGTGGTCGTGGTCTGGAGAAAGAACCGGCCATCCTCGACGTGCACGCGCACGCGTGGATCGTCCAGCGGTCGCGCCTCGGGCGGATAGATCGCATCGCTCATGGCGATCACGTCACTTGAAATCTCCGCGACGTCAATCGTCTGAACCGAGGGGATGTGCGTGACCGCTCCCACCGTCACGCCAACGCCGTAACACACGACCAGCGCGCGCTCGAGCGGGCCATCGTGGAACAGCATCGGATAGTAGGCGAAGGCACGCATGTAGCGCTGACCCTGAAGCGCGGTGCCGGACATCGAAAATCCATTCGTCACCAGGCGGCTGTAGACGGGCTGACCCAGCCACTCCTGCTGCATGACGAACAAAGTCTCCGAGGGTCCTTCCCTGGTTGCGACGATGGTGGATCCGTCGGCGTCGTACGCAGATGCGGCGCGCGGGAAGTACCGCTCGTTCATCGCTCCGAATGGAAACACGGCCAGCGCGATCACGAGAGCGACGCCAGTCGCGAGAAGCCCCTTGCGCCGTGGCGCCCTTCGCATCGTGACTGGCGCGGCGATTCGAGAGGCGCTGGTCGTCAACGACGCCACGATGCCGTACGCCAGGGCCAGGATGAAGAACGCCCGCTCCATGCC
>JBEBGB010000236.1:0-7336 GCA_040081675.1 Vicinamibacterales bacterium | reverse complement strand
GACAGACTTTCCTGTGAAGGTGGTCATAGGTCCTCAGTGTAGCCTCGGGCCGTCCACTTCACGCCACGAGGTGAACTGCCAGGATGACGCCGGCCTGCGAGTGCTCCGGAATCGTTGGCCTGTGCTGACGGCGTCGCCCGGCAGGTCTTTTGCGTGTAGCTCCCCATCTTGAACCGCGTCAGCTCTGCTCGCTCGGGTTTGAAAGTGGCACGCGCCGCTCTTATCGCCGCTCTCGCGGCGTGCATGCTGGCGTCGGTCGCAGCCCAGGGTCCGACCGTGCCGCCGCGTGGACAGGACGGAGCCCAGGACAGCCCGCGTTTCCTGGGCGGGGTCGATCTCATCGATGTCACGACCACCGTCACGGACATGAGCGGCAGGTTCGTCCCAGGCCTCACTCGCGACGACTTCACGGTGTACGAGGACGATCAGCCACAAGCGGTGTCCTACTTCAGTGCTGAGCGCGTTCCCGTCAGCCTGGGTCTGGTGCTCGACACCAGCGGCAGCATGGCTGGCGAGAAGATGGACGATGCCAGAGCCGCGCTCGACAGGTTCGTGAACGATCTGCTGAACGAGCAGGATGAAGTGTTCCTCTATCGTTTCAGCGATCACCCCTCGCTGGTGCAGGGTTGGACTATGGACCGAGCGCTGCTGTCGCGCGCCATGGCACGCGTCGCGCCAAACGGGGGCACCTCGATGTACGACGCGGTGCTCGAGTCCATCCCACTTGCAGAACGCGGCCGCCACTCGAAAAAAGCGCTGGTCGTCATCTCCGACGGAAACGACACGTCGAGCATTGCGACGCTGAACGAGGTACGCGCGCGTCTTCGCAACAGCGAGGTGCTCATCTACGCGGTTGGCATCGACGGTGTGAACGCAGACACGTTCAGGCAACCGTCTGGGCGTCCGCGGATTCCGCCCATTCCGTTCCCACGGCCTCCGGTCGGCGGCCGTCCCGGCGGAGGTCGCATCCCGGTGTTCCCGCAATTCGGCACTGGAGGCGGTCGGCAGTACCCCGGCAACAGAGGTGACGACAGAGTGAATGCCGTCGCGCTGCGCGACCTGACGGACGAAAGTGGAGGGCGCACCGAGATCGTGCGGTCGGCGCGCGACCTGAATCCCGCCACGGCGAGCATTGCCGACGAGCTGAGCAAGCAGTACTCCCTGGGCTATACATCAGCCGCGAAGAGAGATGGACGCTGGCACACCATTCGTGTCGAGGTCCGCAACCGCTCGTACCGCGTCCGCGCCCGGCGAGGATACGTCGCGAACTGAGCCCTCGGCCGCTTCGGCCTCGGGCTAGGCGACGGGCGGTAGGCGATGGGCGATAGGCTCTCGGCTTCGCGTCGGCAGCTTCAGACGCCAGTTGGATCACGAGTGCACTCGTGATCCGGTAGTCACAGCCAAGACGCCACGTGACCGAAGGCTCTATAGAGATCCAATAGCGAAAAGCCTGCAGCCTGCGCGTCTCCCGCCCACCGCCCACCGCCTATCGCCCCGGCTGAGTCTGAAGTCCGACCCGGCGTTTCAGGTCATTCACCGGGACCGCCCCACCGCTCGCCGATGCCGCTCATCGCGTGTGTCCGATCGCTCGTAAGTTCATTCAAGAGCGAGCGGCATTATGAACATCCGAGAGGCAATGACGGCGTTCGGCAGCGTGGTGACATTGGGGGCAGCGGTCTCGGCGTCCATCATCGCGTGGGCCGTAATCGCCGCACCGGCAAGCGTCGTTGCGGGCTTGATACACGCGTCCGACTCGCATTCGCTCAATCTCGTGGTGCGGGCGCTCGGCGAAACACTGATGCAGGTGGTTCGCTTCTTCTAGCGGCCCTGCGCCCGGGACATGGTCCATGTCGTTCGCGCGACCTGCGGAGTCACGTTTCGGGTTCTCGAGGTTCTAGACTGGAGACAGACGAGTGGCGCTCTCAATCTCAGCGAACACCGGCGTCAGGCGGGGCCTGATCGGACTGGCCTTCGTGCTGGTAGGAGTACTGATGATGCTTGGGCAGCTGAAGATTCTGCCCGAGATGGACCCGTGGCGGTACCTCGGCCCTACCATCCTGATCGTCATGGGACTCAGCCGGATGTGGAGACCGAGCCACGAAACACGCCGCGGTGGTGGAGGTCTGTGGCTGGTGATCATCGGCGGCTGGTTGCTGCTGGTGAATCTGCACGTCTGGCCCATGAGGCACTCGTGGCCACTGTTGCTGGTGGCGCTTGGGTTGAACATTGTCTGGAAAGCCGTACGAGAAGAACGCCAGGAGGGAGCACGTCGATGAGCATCGATTCCAATCGCCCTGATGAGATTCGCTCGAGGGCGCGGGAGATTTCGTTCAGAGCCCGCCGCAGACACGAGCCGGCCGTTCAAATCGTCATCGGCATCATCGTCGTTGCCCTGGGTGTGCTGTTCACGCTCGACAACCTGCACATTGTTCGCGCACGCGACTATCTGCGGTTGTGGCCTGTGGCATTCATCGCCGTCGGCATCGCACAGTTCGCGCAAGCACGCACCTCCGGCCGCAGGCTGGCCGGGTTGCTGTGGATCCTGCTGGGCGCGACGCTGGTAGCGAATCGCCTCGGGTGGCTGAGTGTCAACATCTGGGCGTATTGGCCGTTGCTGCTGGTCTTCGTTGGCGCGCGCATCTTCTGGCAAGCCTTTTACACAAGCACTCCGCAGGAATTGTCGCCGGACGCCGACGCCGCGATATCGATGCTGGCCGTTCTCGGCGGCAATAATCGCCGCGTGGCGTCGCAGGCGTTCCAGCGCGCCGAGATCACCGCATTCATGGGAGGCGGCAAGCTTGACCTTCTCGATGCGACGATGGCGCCGGGTGGCGCGGTTATCGATGTGTTCGCCGTCATGGGCGGATTTGAAATCCTCGTGCCTCCAACGTGGAGCGTGGACGTTGAGGTGACGCCGTTCATGGGCGGCTACGACGACAAGACCCAACCACCAGCATCAGCCAGTGGGCCGCGCCTCAGGATTCGCGGCTTCGTCATGATGGGTGGGCTCGACGTCAAGAACCGCTGACCCTCCTGACCACACACGATGCATCCACTCTTCAGGCGAACCGATCAACTGGCTGCGTATCTTGCAGCCTGGGTAATCGCGGCTGGCCTGCTGTCGGCGGTGCTGACTCGACTCGGCCTGGGCTGGCTCGAGGCGCTCGTCTTCATCGTCCCGCTCTTCCTGGTCTATGCGTTCGTGTGCCTCTCGGCTTGGTATCTGTGCCGGGCACAGCCGATTCGCGACCTCAGCCTGGCGCGCGTGCTGACCTCGAGCAGCTTGACTGCGGTGACCGCCGCTGCTTTCCTGCTGGCGAAGGCGCGGGCGTGGATGTTGGTCCTGAGCGCGACGCCGTCCTTTGCTGAGTCGTCGAGTCGGTACGACCAGCAAATGCCGCTGCTCTTCGCTGTCGGCACCCTGCTGTTCCTGCTGTCCATTGCCGTCCATTACGCGTTGCTCGCCGTCGAAGCGGCGCGCGAGGCCGAGCGGCATCAACTCGAGCTGGAAGTGCTGACCCGGGAGGCCGAACTCCGTGCGCTGCGTGCGCAGATCAACCCGCACTTCCTCTACAACAGCCTCAACTCCATCAGCGCGTTGACAACGCGCAACCCGGAGGGTGCACGGCGAATGTGCGTCCTGCTTGCAGACTTCCTCCGCAGCACGCTGAACGTGAGTGGGCACGACAGCATTCGACTCGCTGACGAACTGGCACTCGTCGATCGCTTTCTCGACATCGAACAGGTGCGCTTTGGATCACGTCTGCAGGTCGAGCGCGAGATCGATGCCTCGGCGCTCGAGTGTCGCGTGCCGCCCCTCGTGCTGCAGCCATTGGTCGAGAACGCTGTGGTGCACGGCATCGCGTCACGCCTCGATGGTGGCGTCATTCGCATCGTGGTTGCGCGGGACAAGGGCGCGGTCTCCCTGCGCATAGAGAATCCTCGCGATGCCGACTCGCCTGAGGTAACCCGTGCTGGCGTTGGACTCGAGAACGTCCAGCGCCGACTTGCAGCGATGTTCGGCGGGGCTGCGCGGCTGCGGACACTGGCCGGACCGGAATCGTTTCGAGCTGAAGCTGTGCTTCCCTGGACTGGGCCTGAGTCATGACTGATCGAGCGACGACCGACCCGACGATGCCGCTTCGAATTGCGATTGTCGACGATGAGGAGTTGGCCAGAGCGGTGGCCAGGGAGTACCTCAGCGCCATGGCTGGCGTCGAGATCGTCGCTGAATGCGCGAACGGATTCGAGGCGGTCAAGGCCGTCTCGGAGCTGCGCCCGGATCTGTTGCTCCTTGATGTGCAGATGCCGAAACTCGATGGCTTCGAAGTGCTCGAGCTGGTCGGTCGTGATGTTGCCGTGGTGTTCGTCACCGCGTATGACCACTATGCGCTGCGGGCCTTCGAGGTTCACGCGGTCGACTACCTGTTGAAGCCGTTCAGCGCGGAGCGAATGGCCGAAGCGCTGGAGCGCTCGCGGGCGCGTATAGGTCGAGCGGAGCCGGTCTCGGGGCGCATGCTGTCGGAAGCCGCGCGGCCTGCGACGGCCCTTGCCGGGCGCATCCTGGTGCGCGATGGTCCGCGCGTCCACGTCATTCCCGTGGCGAAACTCGACTACGCCCAGGCACAGGACGACTACGTCTGCTTTCGGTGCGAAGGAAAGGACTACTTGAAGGAGCAGACGCTGGCCGAAGTGGAGACCTCACTCGATCCAACGAAGTTCGTGCGCATCCATCGCTCCTATGTGCTGAATCTCGATCGCCTGGCACGCGTGGATCTCAACGAGCGCGAGCAGCGCATTGCTGTCCTCACCGACGGGGGGCGGCTGCCGGTGAGCCGCGCGGGCTACGCGCGCCTGAGCGCGCTGCTCGGTCGGTAGATCGCGCACGAGATGGGTGCCTTGTGGCTATGATGAAGTCCCATGCAGGGCCTCAGCGCACGCATTGAAGTCATCGACGAGGAGATGGCGGCCACGCTTCGTCTGAAGACGGGAGCCGAGCGCCTTGCGATCGCCAGCCGCATGTTTGGAAGTGCGCGCCGGATGCTGCTCAGTCATTTGCGTACCGTGCATCCGGACTGGGACCAACGTCAGATCGAGCGGGAGGCAGCGCGGAGACTGTCCCATGGAACAGTCTGAGCTGTTGCGGTTTGTCGTCTCCGTTCTGGAACGGCTGAGCCTGGCGTATTTCGTCACGGGATCGACGGTGACAATTTTCTACGGGGAGCCGAGATTCACCAACGACATCGACATCGTGGTGGATCTGCCTGCAGGGGCCGTGCAGGAATTCTGCAGTCAATTTCCCGAAGAAGAGTTCTATGTGAGTCAGCAGTCGGCCAGCGACGCGGTACGCCGTTGCTCACAGTTCAACATCATCCAACCAGCCTCCGGCTTGAAAGTGGATGTCATCGTTCCCCCGCCTTCCGAGTTCAATCGCGCACGCTTTGCCAGGGCCAGGAGAGTCCAGGCTGGTGAAGGCTGGGATGCGTCGTTCTCTTCTCCAGAGGACGCCATCTTGAAGAAGATGGAGTTCTTCCGCGAAGGCGGTTCGGACAAACACTTGCGCGACATCACGGGCGTCCTGAAGACCAGCGGGAGCGAGATTGATACGGTCTACATCGACCGGTGGGCCGCGACGCTAGGGCTTACAGAGATTTGGGAAACGATTCTCGCCAGAGTACGCGAACCATGATGGTCGCGCTGGAGAAACGCTCGTATAGCATCCCGCTTGGAGGCTTGACCATGAAGCGTGCATTCTCTATCGGTGCGCTGGCACTGTCTGTCGCCACTCTCCACGCGCAGCCAACCACCATCGCAGATTTCTACGACCGGTTCACGGCGGAATGGGTGCGGAGCAACCCGGATCAGGCCGTCTCGACCCGGTACTTTTCCGGCGCTGAGCCGAGCTGGCTCGCTTCGACGAAGCGATCGCCGAAGGACGGCGGATCGCGGCGAAGGGCCTGATTCCTCCGCGCTTCATCTTGAACGCGACCATTGCGCAGATGAAGCAGTTCATCGGCCAGTCGGCCGCCGGCAACCCACTCGTGACGACGGTGGCGGATAAGCTGGCGCTGGTCAAGACAATCCCGGACGCGCGTCGGGAAGCGCTTCGCGCACAGGCGGAACAGACCGTCGCGACCCAGATCTATCCGGCTTGGCAGCGTGCCATTGTGTTCCTCGAGCCTCTCGTCTCGCGCGTCAACGACGACGCCGGGCTGTTGCGGTTCACAGGCGGTGCCGACGCCTACGCATACAGCCTCCGTCGCTTCACCACGACGGACCTCACAGCCGACCAGATTCACGAGATCGGACTTCGGCAAGTTGCAAAGATCGAGGGCGAGATGGATCAGATCCTGCGGCAGTTGGGACGCGCCCAGGGTTCAGTGAAAGATCGGATTGAGCAACTGAAGAAAGACCAGAGCTACCCGCTCACCGAGGAAGGCCGCGCGCAGATCATGGTGGAAGTGGAGCGGATCCTCCGCGACGGTGAACGCCGATCGACCACGCTCTTCGATCATCGACCAGCCGCCCCGGTGCGGGCACAGCCGTTTCCCCGGTTTCGTGAGGCCAACGCTGCGGCGAACTACACGGCGCCAGCGCCGGACGGCTCACGCCCGGGCGTTTTTCAGATTCCCTTGCGGCCCGAGCGCCTGACCAAGTTCGGCCTGCGGACGCTCGTGTATCACGAGACGATTCCTGGGCATCACTTCCAGATCGCACTCGAGCTCGAGAACACTGACCAACCGCGGTTCCGGCGCATTCGCGCGCTCGGCGGCATTTCGGCGCTAAGCGAAGGTTGGGGACTGTATGCCGAGCGGCTTGCCGCCGAGTCGGGTTGGTACGATGGGGATCCGGAAGGCCGGCTCGGTCAACTCGATGCGGAGCTGTTCCGCGCGCGCCGCCTGGTCGTGGATACGGGACTGCACGCGAAGCAATGGACGCGTCAGCAGGCGATCGACTACGGCATTGAGGTAAGCGAGGTCGAGCGCTACGTGGCCAATCCTGGCCAGGCCTGCTCGTACATGCTCGGCCAGATGAAGTTGATCGAGTTGCGTGACAAGGCACGAACGTCTCTCGGCAATCGCTTCTCGTTCAAGGACTATCACAACGCGGTGCTGGCGATCGGTACGCTGCCGCTACCGCTCCTCGAGCGCGAGGTCAACGCGTATATCCAGTCGAAGGCGCAGTGAGGCGCGGCCGCGGCCGTCTCGCCTCTCCAACACGTTAGTCTCCATCACGTTAGAATCTAGCGGTGTCGTTACTCGCGACTGCCTTGGGGCTGAGCCTCCTCGGCAGTTTTGGCGGACTGCTGGTCGCCTCCGGCCTGCTCCTCTTCAAT
>JBEBGB010000235.1:0-7357 GCA_040081675.1 Vicinamibacterales bacterium | reverse complement strand
GCGGACGGCAACATCGTCTACACGCCCGCGCTCGCGGCGATGCTCATCTACCTCAATCGAACAGGGTTCAACGGGCTGTTTCGTGTCAATTCGAGCGGCGCCTTCAACGTACCTGCAGGCCGATACGATCGCCCTCGCATTGCCGATCGCGTCCGCGTGCGGCGAGTGGCTGACGCGCTGGCTTCACCCGGCGTCAGCTTGCAGTGGTGCTCGTTCACCGAAGCCGAGCGCATTGCCGCCGCCGGAGACTTTCTCTACATCGATCCGCCGTACGCGCCCATGAGCGGCACAGCAAATTTCACGTCCTATACCGCGTCTCGATTCGGCGCCGACGAACAACGCGCTCTGCAGCGCATGGTTGTCGACCTGGCGCATCGTGGGTGCCACGTGCTGCTCAGCAACTCCACAGCTCCCACGATTGCGGACCTGTACGATGGCAATCGCGACACGCGAGGCGCAGGGTTGCGCGCTCTCCGGGTCCCGGCGCGCCGCGCCGTGAACAGCAAGGCAGCCGGACGAGGCCTGGTTGACGAGTACCTCATTACCAACATCGAGGCCGCCACCGCGGCAGTGATTGGCTGAGAGAGGGGGGACGCTGCTGTGTCGGACCGTTGATCCCGATAACACGGCCGGCGTTGGACTCGGGAGCACGGCGTATACAGGGCGAAGGCCGAGAGAAACTGATTGACGAAAGTCGCAGTGCAGTGGACAGTTAGAGGTCGGGAATCGGGAGCGTGGCGAAACTGGCAGACGCGCAGGTCTTAGGAGCCTGTGGGCGGAAGTCCGTGTGGGTTCAAGTCCCTCCGCTCCCACCAGCACGCACCGCTCGAATTCTCCCCACCTGACACAAACCTTCTAATTGCCCTGAGTCGAAATGAGAGCCGAATTCGTCGACGTCAACGAGACCCGCAAGACGCTGTCGGTTGAAATCCCGAGCGAAGTGGTCGAAGCCGAAATTGACCGCATCGCCCGCGACTACTCGCGCAAGGCGCGCATCCCTGGCTTTCGCCCGGGCAAGGTGCCAACGCGGGTCGTCCGCCAGCGCTTCAAGGACCAGATTCTCCACGATGTGGCGCACGATCTCGTACCGCGCGCGGTAGATGAGGCCCTTCGTGAGAAAGGTGTCGAGCCGGTCAGTACGCCCGACATCCGCGAGGTTGTGGTCGAGGAGGGAAAGGCGATGACCTTCACCGCCTCGTTCGACACGTTGCCACCCTTCGAGGTTGGCGATCTGTCGACGGTGTCGCTGACACGCTCGTCCGCGTCGGTCGACGAGCCGGCTGTGAACGACGCGCTCGAACGGCTGCGCCAGCGCGCGGCGCGCCACGACGTTGTCGAAGGGCGCGGGATCATCGACGGCGATATTGTGACGGTGGATATCCACCGCACCGATGCCGCCGGCGTCGCGGACACGCACAAGGATGTGTCGATCGAAATTGGTGCATCAGCCAACCCGCCCGGCTTCGACGCGCAGTTACTCGGCGCCGAAGCGGGAACGGACCGGACGTTCCCGCTGACATTCCCGGCCGACTACCAGGTGGCCGACATGGCGGGGAAAGAGGTGACCTACGTGGTCGCCGTGAAAGCCCTGAAGCGACGCGCGATTCCTGAACTGGACGATGAATTCGCGAAGGATATGGGCGAGTTCGAGAATTTGGACGCCCTGCGCGCCAGGGTTCGTGCCGATCTCGAGCATCAGGCCCGTCACACGGCGGAGAACGACCTGCGAGGCGCCTTGATGAAGCAGCTGGCGGCCCGCGTCTCGTTCGAGATTCCCACGTCGCTCGTGGAACGCGAGATCGATCGACGGTTGGAAGACTTCGCCTCACGCCTGATGCAGCAGAACATCGACCCGCGCCAGGCAGGGGTTGACTGGCAGGCTTTCCGTGAAAGCCAGCGCGAGCCGGCGAAGGAAGCCGTGGCCAGCGCGCTCGTGCTCGACGAAGTGGCCCGCAAAGAGGGGCTCGCGGTTACCGAGGCCGAGATCGAACAGGAGATCGGGCGTTACGCCGAGCGCACGGGACGCACGGCGGCCGCTGTGAGGGCAACGCTGGAGAAGGAAGGCGAAATCTCCCGTATCTACGCAGGTTTACGGCGGGAGAAGTCCGTTGACTACGTGATGGCGCGTGCTACAATTTCGGGAGCAAGCGAGCCTCCCGCGCACGTCATCCCCTAACAGCTCAGGCCAGCAACTCTACGGATTTTATGCGCTATCAGCTTCCCGATCTTCGCGCCCAGCTCGTCCCCATGGTGGTCGAGCAAACCAACCGTGGCGAGCGCGCCTACGACATCTTCTCGCGCCTGCTGAAGGACAGCATCATCTTCCTCGGCACGCCAATCGACGACGGCATCGCAAACCTCGTCATCGCGCAGATGTTGTTCCTCGAGGCCGAAGATCCGGACAAGGACATCCTGCTCTACATCAACAGTCCGGGTGGGTCGATCACGGCCGGCATGGCGATTTACGACACGATGCAGTTCATCAAGCCCGACGTGCAGACCTACTGCATCGGTCAGGCGGCATCAATGGCGGCAGTGCTGCTGGCGGCCGGAGCCAAGGGCAAGCGCTTTTCCCTGCCCAACGCCCGCATTTTGATCCACCAGCCGCTCATGCAGGGTCTGGGCGGCCAGGCGTCGGATATCGACATCCATGCCCGCGAAATCCTCCGAATGCGCGAGCGGATGAACGAGATCCTGGCGCACCACACCGGGCAGTCGGTGAAGCGCATCGAGGAGGACACCGACCGCGACTACATCCTGTCGGCGGACCAGAGCAAGGAATACGGTATTATTGATGACGTCATCCGCAAGAGGGCGTAGGAGCCCCCAATGGTGAAGAAAAGCGGCGAGGCGGAGGTTCTCCGGTGCTCGTTCTGCAATAAAGACCAGAACGACGTCCGCAAGCTCATCGCGGGCCCAACGGTCTTCATTTGCGACGAGTGCGTCGAGGTCTGCAACGACATCATCGCGGACGACAACCGCTTCGAGAACCGCGGCACGCGCTCGTCCCTGCCCACGCCGTCGGAAATCAAGAAATTCCTGGACGAATACGTCATTGGCCAGGAGCGCACCAAGAAGAAGCTTGCCGTCGCGGTCTACAACCACTACAAGCGGATCGAGATCCAGAAGCAGCCGCGCAGCCGTAACGACATCGAGCTGAACAAGTCGAACATCCTGCTCATCGGTCCGACCGGCACCGGCAAGACACTGCTTGCGCAGACGCTCGCCAAACTGCTGTCGGTGCCCTTCACCATCGTGGATGCGACAACGCTCACCGAAGCCGGGTATGTCGGTGAGGACGTCGAGAACATCATCCTGAAGCTTCTGCAGTCTGCCGGCGGCGACATCGAGAAGGCGCAGCAGGGCATCATCTACATCGACGAAGTCGACAAGATTTGCCGCAAGGACGAGAACCCGTCCATCACGCGCGATGTCTCGGGTGAAGGCGTGCAGCAGGCGCTGCTCAAGATCCTGGAAGGCACGGTGGCCAACGTGCCCCCGCAAGGCGGACGCAAGCATCCGCATCAGGAGTTCTTTCAGGTCGACACGACCAACATCCTGTTCATTTGCGGTGGCGCCTTCGTCGGGCTCGACAAGGCGATTGGACGCCGCGTTGGCAAGAAGACGCTCGGGTTCAAGGTCGACGTCAAGTCGATGGCTGCCCGCGACGTTGGCGCGGCGCTCGAACAACTCGAGCCCCAAGACCTGATCAAGTAC
Source organism: Vicinamibacterales bacterium (assembly GCA_040081675.1). Taxonomy (GTDB): domain Bacteria; phylum Acidobacteriota; class Vicinamibacteria; order Vicinamibacterales; family CAVVIG01; genus CAVVIG01. Next base: position 3,640 of record JBEBGB010000235.1, on the reverse strand, counting down.
GGTCTCATTCCCGAATTCGTCGGCCGCCTGCCGGTCATCGGCACGCTGCACGAACTCGACAAGGCGGCGTTGGTGCAGATCCTCACGCAACCACGCAACGCCATCACGCGTCAGTACCAGAAGCTGTTCGAGTACGAGAACGTCAAGCTCCGTTTTTCGGACGACGCGCTCGAAGCGATCGCCGAATCGGCGCTGGAACGGAAGATCGGGGCTCGCGGGCTCCGGATGATCATCGAGGAACTGATGCTCGATCTCATGTATCAGGTCCCGAACCAGAAGAAGGTTCGCGAGGTGATGATCACCCGTGAGGACGTCATGGCCAAGGACAAGCCGATCGCGCTCATCGAAAAAGCCGGCTAGACCGCTTTCTCGAATGGCAGGGTGCAGACGCTCGGGGCACGAGATCTGCAACCCTGAATGCTGAGGTCTGAATTTCAAATCCCATGGACAATACCCTCGACGTCTACGAAACGCTGCCCATCGTCCCCCTGAGGGACGTCGTCGTATTCCCGCACATGATGATGCCGTTCGTCATCGGCCGGCCCAGCTCGACTCGAGCGCTGGAGCACGCGCTGCTGAAGGACAAGCGCATCTTCCTCGCCGCGCAGCACGATGCGTCGGTGGACGATCCGCAACCCGAAGACATCTACACGATGGGTTGCGTGGCCAACGTGGTCCAGAGCCTGAAGCTGCCAGACGGCAACATCAAGGTGCTGGTGGAAGGCGTCGAGCGCGCGCGCGCCATCGAGTGGAAGGAAGACAAAGGCTTCTACCGCGTCGTCGTCAAGGTGCTGCCGAAGCAGCGCGACGCCGGTGGTGACGTCGAAGGCACGATGAGCCGTGTGGTGTCGCTGTTCGAGCAGTACGTCAAGCTGTCGAACAATCTGAACTACGACGCGATGGTCGCGGCCGTTCGCGTCGACGACCCGGGCAAGCTCGCCGACACCATCTCGGCGCATCTGCTGGTCGGCGTGGACGAAAAGCAGAACCTGCTCGAGATCATCTCTCCCGTCGAACGCCTGAACCGCATCGCCGGCATCCTCGAGATCGAGGTGGACAAGCTCCAGGTCGATCGCCGCATCCAGTCTCGCGTCAAGAAGCAGATGGAGAAGGCGCAGAAGGAGTACTACCTCAACGAGAAGATGAAGGCGATCCAGAAGGAACTGGGACGTAAGGACGAGAAGGGCAACGAAGTCGACGAGTTGAAGAAGAAGATCGAAACGGCAAAGATGCCGAAGGACGTCGAAGAGAAGGCCATCCAGGAACTGAAGCGCCTGGAAGCCATGCCGCCGATGTCCGCGGAAGCCACCGTCTCGCGCAACTATCTCGACTGGCTGATCGCGGTTCCGTGGCACAAGAAGACGCGCGAGATCCGCGATCTCAAGCGCGCCGAGGAAGTGCTGCACGAAGACCACTACGGTCTCGAGAAGATCAAGGAACGCATCCTCGAATTCCTGGCCGTGCGCGCGCTCGTGAAGAAGCCGAAGGCCACGATCCTCACCTTCTCCGGACCTCCCGGCGTCGGCAAGACGTCGCTCGCCAAGTCCATCGCACGGGCCATGAACCGCAAGTTCGTGCGCCTCTCACTGGGCGGCGTGCGAGACGAGGCGGAGATTCGGGGCCATCGTCGCACCTACATCGGCGCCTTCCCTGGCCAGATCATCCAGATGATGAAGAAGGCGGGATCGATGAATCCGGTGTTCCTGCTGGACGAAGTCGACAAGATGTCGATGGACTTCCGCGGCGACCCGTCGGCGGCCCTGCTCGAAGTGCTCGATCCGGAGCAGAACGGCACGTTCCTCGACCACTACCTCGACGTCGAGTACGACCTGTCGCACGTCATGTTCATCTGCACGGCGAACGTGCTGCACACGATTCCACAGGCGCTGCGCGACCGCATGGAAGTGCTGCAGCTGGCAGGCTACACCGAGCTCGAGAAGATCGAGATCGCGAAGACCTTCCTCGCGCCGAAGGCCATTGAAGGTACGGGCCTCACGAAGGACAACATCACCTTCACCGACGAGGCGATCCAGACGGTCATCAACCGCTACACGCGCGAAGCCGGCGTCAGGAACCTCGAGCGCGAGATCTCGTCGATCTGTCGCAAGGTGGCGCGCAAGGTGGTCTCGGAGGGCGCCTCGTTCAGCGAAGCCATCACCGCAGAAAAGGTGACGCAGTATCTCGGAGTGCCCCGCTACCGCAGCACGATGGCGGAAGAGCACAACGAGATTGGCATCGCCACGGGTCTGGCCTGGACCGAAGTTGGCGGCGAGATTCTGGTGACCGAGGCGACGCTCATGCCCGGACGCGGCAAGCTCACGCTCACGGGCAAGCTCGGCGACGTCATGCAGGAGTCGGCGCAAGCGGCCATGAGCTACGTGCGCACGAAGTCGGACGAGTACGGACTGCCCGTCGACTTCAACCGCAAGAGCGACATCCACATCCACGTGCCGGAAGGCGCCATCCCGAAGGATGGTCCGTCGGCGGGCATCACACTCGCGACGGCGCTCGTCTCGGCTCTGGCGCGCGTGCCGGTTCGAAAGGACGTGGCGATGACGGGCGAGATCACGCTGCGCGGCAAGGTGTTGCCGATCGGCGGCGTGAAGGAGAAAGTGCTGGCCGCGCACCGCGCGGGTATCACGAGCCTCATCCTTCCGAAAGACAACGAGAAGGATTTGGCGGACATTCCCAAGAACGTGCTCGACACGCTCAAGGTCTACATGGTCCAGACGATGGACGAGGTCCTGAAGATCGCGCTGACGGAACCGTTGACGGGGCGGCTGCCCGCGGAGACACAGGCCGAACCGGTCGACGCCGTGGTCGACGACACCATTACGCACTGACAGGGCCGGCGGGACGGGAGGATCGGGCAGGTCAGGAGAGTCAGGACGGTCAGGACGGTCAGCTAGGGACGAGACCGGACAGACCAACCAAGACCATCCCAACCGACCCGACCATCCCGACCGACCAGACCTTCCCGACATTTGAAAATCAACGCCGAATTCATCATCAGCGCCGCCGGGCCACGCGACTTTCCTCGCGACGGCCTGCCAGAGATCGCGATGGTGGGCCGGTCGAACGTTGGCAAGTCGAGCCTCATCAACGCGCTGACCCGGCAGCGGGTGGCGCGCACGAGTGCAGCGCCCGGGAAGACCCGGCTGGCGAATGTGTACCGGGTGGCGCGGGGCGGTGCGGCGCCGTTCTACCTGGTGGATCTGCCAGGGTACGGCTACGCACGTGGCCTTCGGGAGCGCTCGCCGCGTCCCCAGCGGAAGTCGCAGGACGACGTTGATTTCGAGGCGCTGTCGGAGGCCTTCTTTGCCCGCGAGTGCGCCTCGGCGCTGCTGCTGGTGGATACCCGGCATCCAGGGCTCGAGAGCGACCGTGCGGCGTGGCAGTGGCTGCACCGTGCAGCACCGGCGGCGGTCGTGGGAACCAAGATCGACAAACTGACGCGCAACCAGCGGATGAGCGCGCTCAGGCAACTCGAATCCGCGTTTGAAGACACCGTGTTGCCGGTATCAGCCGTCACCGGTGAAGGACTGGACGAACTGTGGAAACTGATCGACAGGCTGGCGAACAGCCGACACCCGCAACCCCCTCAACCCCCGCACAGCAGCCCCAGCAGGCCACCAAGCCC
>JBEBGB010000982.1:0-1846 GCA_040081675.1 Vicinamibacterales bacterium | reverse complement strand
GTAGCCGTACTTCTTCAAGTCGTCCACGGTCGCGGAGTACGGATAGTCGTGCGACGGATCGCCGAGCGGCACCGTCGCGACGATTGGGCCAGTGACGGTCGGCACCGGAACACCGGCCGCGGCAACGTTGGCTGGCGCGCTGACGCCGAACGCGAGCGCACACACGACGGCACACACGGCAGACCCGGCGCCAATCACGAGGCGATGCGGCAGGGTCGTGTCTCGAACGGGCATAGTGTCCTCCAACGCCTCGACGCCGGTTTATACCACCGGGTGCGGCACAGGCGACGCACGAATCTGCGCGGGCAATTCAGCCGGTTTCCGGCTAGACTCGGAGCGTTTCGGCTGCGGAATCGCCGCCGGCGGCCAGGTCACGGCAGTTGGTTTGCGAACGCCCCTTGAGGCACACAAGATGAACAGAGCCACCACGTCTTCCTTCCTGCTCGCGATGCTCGTCGGCACGGGCGTTGCGGCGCTCCCGGGCCACATCGTGCGCGCGCAGCAACCGGCTGCTGCCCCGGCGCCGACTCCTGAGGGCTACATGCCAAGAGGCTGGCGTCCGGCCAAAGGACAAGCGCCCGGCATGAAGGTCACCGACCTCGGGAAAAGCGGCCGAACGTTCCGCGTGAATTTCGTCAAGGACGACGAGATCATGTCCGGCCTGGTCGACTTCGCCGAGAAGAACCACATCCACAACGCGCACTTCTCGGGGCTGGGCGCGCTCAGCAAGGGAACCTTTGGATGGACCGACGTCGAGCGCGGTCTCGGACAGAAGAAAGTCGAGGTGAACCAGGAAGCGGAGGTCGTGTCTTTCCTCGGCAGCATCTCGACCAACAACCAGGGCCAGGTCACTGTGCACGGACACGGTTCGGTCGCGCTGCAGGACGGTTCCGTCAAGGGCGGCCACTGGTTCGAGGCCAAGGTCGGCATCATCGCCGAGATATTCGTCACCGAAGAAGAAGCGACACCAGAGCCTGTGAAGTAGCCGTCGAGATCCGCACCCTGGCAGTTCGCGCGTCATCGGCGCGCTTTCGCAATGGAGAGTGAACGTGAAGAAAACCTTGATTGTTGTTGCGGCACTCGTGAGTGTGCTCGGAGGGGTGGCATCGGCGCAGCAGCCTCCTGCCGCACCGCCCAAGACGCAAGTGCTCATCATCACCGGGCAGCATCAACACGACTGGAAGGGCACGACCCCAGTCCTGCGCAAGATTCTCGAAGACACGGGCAAGTTCGACGTACGTGTGACCGAGGAATTTCGCGGCGGTGGGCCGGAGACGCTTGCGCCCTACGACGTGGTGGTTGTGAACTACAGCGACGGTAACAGACCCGAACGCCGGTGGGGCGCGCGCGCCGACGCGGCCCTGGTCGATTTCGTCAAGTCGGGTAAAGGACTCGTCGTCTATCACTTCGCCATGCAGGCGTTCGACGGCTGGACCGAGTACGAGCAGATGGCGGCGGCGAACTGGAGACCAAACAACGGCCACCATTCGGCACCGCACGACTACACCGTCAAGATTGTGGACACGGAGCACCCGATTACCAAAGGCTTGAAGCTGCAGTTCACGCAGCCGAATGACGAGCTGTACGCCAACTTGCGCTGGCAACCCGCCGGTACCTATCACGTGCTCGCGACGGCGTACGATGACCACGCCCTCTACGCGGCCAGCCGCACTGATGCACGCGCACCGCAGCCCTTGGTGGGCGCGGGCGCGGACGAGAACATGCTGTGGACCGTCGACTTCGGCAAGGGTCGTGTGTTCACGACGGCGCTCGGTCATGTGCCGCCGAACCTCGCGACGCCAGCCTTCCAGGTGACGTTCGCGCGCGGTGTCGAGTGGGCCGCCAC
>JBEBGB010000981.1:0-1847 GCA_040081675.1 Vicinamibacterales bacterium | reverse complement strand
CTCGCCCAAAGGGAGTTCGAGCTGTTCTTCCAACCGAAGATTCACCTGAAGACCAACGCCATCGTCGGCGTCGAAGCGCTGATTCGCTGGCGGCATCCCGAGCGGGGACTGATCGCGCCGGCGCAGTTCGTCAGCATCGCGGAGGATTGCGGCCGGATCAAACCAATCGGCTTCTGGGTCGTTCACGAAGCGTGCAGACAGGCCAGACTCTGGCAAATCGCTGGTATCCCACCCATTCCCATCGCGGTCAACATTTCGGCGATCGAGTTTCGACACGAAGGGTTCCTGCGGCACCTCGCCGACGTCTTGCGCGAGACTGGCATCGATCCACGGCAGCTCGAGATCGAGCTCACGGAGAGCGCGCTGATGGCGCACGTCGAACACGCTACCTCGGTGATGCACTCACTCAAGGCTCTCGGTGTGCGTCTTGCGATCGATGACTTCGGCACCGGATGGTCGAGTCTGAGTTACCTGAGACACTTTCCGATCGACGCCTTGAAAATCGACCAGTCGTTCGTGCACGAAGTGGCGCCCGGCTCCGACGCGGCGTCGATCGTTCGGGCCGTCATCGCCATGGCGAAGAGCCTCAAGCATCGGGTGATCGCGGAGGGCGTGGAGACGGCAGCACAGCTCGCGTTCCTTCGGGAGGAGGGCTGTGACGAAGCGCAAGGGTATTACCTGAGTCGGCCAGTAGGTGCCGATGAGTGTGCGACGCTGCTGAGGCGCGGACGCCTCCCGCACCTGCCACCGCACCCGCTCGTTGCCGCCTTACCAGTCGTTGCGGCCACGAACGGGTGTCTCGAACAGAACACCCAGAGCGGCTGAGCTCGAATAGCCTAGAGCAGTGTTCAGTCGTGAGTAGTGAGTTCTGATCGGAATGCTCAGAACTCAGCGCTCATGACTCAACACTACGGCTACACAGAAGTAGAAACCGCGCCAGGAGATGCGATCACGCCTGTCGCGTACTGGAGCGTTGATGGCCGCCAAGAGGAGACACCAATGCCGGATTCACTGCCAACCTCAGAAGGGGTCGTCGCACTCTTCAACGCCAGCGATGACACCGTGGACATGATGCAGGAGCTGTTGACCCAATCAGGCAGCAACCAGACCCTCATCTCGTGTCACTTCGCGGATCTCAAGAAGGGCGTGGTCGATGTCGGGAAGTATCTGTCGAAGCACAACCCGGAGGTCGTGATCTTCGATCTCTCGCCTCCGTACGATCAGAATTGGACATACTTCAAGTCCATGCAACTCTCCCCGGAAATGGTCGGTCGCGGTGTGGTCCTCACGACGACGAACAAAGCTCGCCTGGATGAATTCGTCGGAGACGATTCGCAGGCACTTGAAGTCGTCGGAAAAGTCGCCGACCTCGCCGCCATCGATCAGGCGATTAGGGCGGAGACACAGAAGGCATCGGCCATGCGACTCGCTCTCTGACGCCTCGCTCCCGCCACGATCGCTCCTGTCCGCCCGATCGGCTGAGTGTCCGGAACGCACCCGCTCTCGTCGGAGGCCGCTCCGGCTCCCCACGCACCATCGATGATCACCTCCTGACGATGACGGTCTGGAAGTACTCGTTCCTCGAGCCGTTGCCGGGACAGGCGCCGACAGGGCGCGGGAAAGGCGATGGCGCGCGGGCCATCGCCCTGGTTGAAAGGCGGCACGTTTCTCCGTCGGACGCGTCAGGTCCTGCACACCAAGCGCGTCGCCGGACTTGCTGGACGTGCCATCAGGCGGCGACGGTCGCAGGCCGGATGTTCTGATTCACGCGGAACAGATTCGTCGGGTCGTACTTGCTCTTGACCAGTGCCAGCCGTGAATAGTTCTCACGGAATGACGCCTCGACG
>JBEBGB010000234.1:0-7365 GCA_040081675.1 Vicinamibacterales bacterium | reverse complement strand
TCTTCTGGTGGCCCGCAGACTTGGGGTGTGACGCCGCGAACTGAAGCCGGCGGTCGATCTCCAGCTGCGGCGCGGCATCGGGCCGGTCGCTCTCGGTTCGGTCGTCGAGAAGGGCGGTCAACAGCGACCGAAGGTCCGTGTCCTGGGTGAGCCCGGGAGCGACATCCGCACAAGGCTTTCGTGGTGGTGCTATAAGCTCTGCCATATGATATAGGCTGCACCGAAATAGCACACAATTGCAAGGTTTAAACTCATCAATTACGTCTTCTGCTCTTCATTGCGCGGCACGCTCGGGCTAGCGGCCGGTGTGTGACCAATACCGAACAAAGGATGACCTCCGAGATCGGGCGCCAAAGGTCGCCTGGAGACCCCGGCGTTGCAATGCGAGAATAGGCGGCACGCAATGAGTCCAGACGCGCTTGCCCAAGGCCTTCTCTACTACGTCGTCTTTCTGTTCTCGACGACAGTCCACGAGGCTGCTCATGCCTGGGCGGCCATGCGCGGCGGCGACCTCACGGCCTATCACGGCGGACAGGTGTCGCTTGATCCGCGGCCGCACATCCGCCGCGAGCCTTTCGGGATGTTGATTCTCCCGCTGCTGACGACGCTGACATCAGGTTGGCCGATGGGTTTTGCGAGCGCGCCGTACGATCCGCGGTGGGCGATTCGTTACCCTCGTCGCGCGGCCTGGATGGCCATCGCAGGTCCTGCTGCGAACATGGTCCTCGTTGTCATCGCCATCGTTGTCATCAGAGCAGGCGTGATGGCTGACGTGTTCTTTCCACCGACGTCGGTGGGCTTCGGCAAGTTGGTGGGCACCGAACTCGGGGGCATGTGGCCCGGCGTGGCCGCGGTCACGAGCATCGTGTTCTCGATGAATCTGCTGCTGGCCGTCCTGAACCTGATTCCGCTGCCTCCGCTCGACGGCAGTGCGGCAATCCTGCTCTTCATGCCCGAGTCGATTGCGAATCGATACCAGCAGATGCTGTGGTCGTCACCGATGCTGGGCATGGTCGGGATGCTCGCAGCCTGGCGACTGATCGACGTCACGTTCTACCCCGTCTTCTGGTTCGTCATCCGCGTCGTCTACCCCGGGGCGATGTACGGCGTCTAGCGCGCTCTTCGACTCGATGCCGCGCGCGGTCCTGGGACGACGCCACACGAATCTGGAAACCGCTCCGGCCTTCAGTGCACGTGCGCCATTTGGACATTTGGCCGCCAGCGCAGAAACACGTGATACGAACTGGATCCGCCGTAGTACTGCTTCAGGTCGTCAGGCATGTGATACAGCGTTGCGTCGGCGCCAATGCCAACCCGTCCCCATCGATTGGCGATGACATCGAACACGTAACCGGTCGACAGCGCACCGATCTTGTAGAACACGTGTCGATGCGAAAAGCCCTTGGGATGAAGCCCGAGTCCGAAGAGATCCTTGTCGGCCACTTCCGCGCGACCATAGATCGTCGAGCGTCGCGCCGCGCGCAGATCCCACTCGAGCAAGTAGCCATCCGCATTGCCATTGAATCCGTTGAACTCACGATTGCCGCCCCAGGCGGCCGTGATCATGAGCGGCCTGGTTGCAACAGCGCCTTCGAATCCAATCGACGCGGTAACGCGGGTTTGATCGTACGGTTCGTACCACTCGGGCTGCTTCAGATGACCCGCGGAGAGTTGCGCGTGCCAACGGCCGGCGTCGTACCGCCCACGGATCGCCCATGAGTCGAGCGCGGGCCGCTCGATGTTCGTGCGATTCTCGTCTGGTTCTGCGCCTCTGAACGCCGACGCTTCGAGCGTCATCGCGCCGCTCGACACGCCGCCTCGCACCACGCCGGTGCTGATGTGCGTGGAGTCCATGAAGTGGTGGGCGAGTGGTACCTGCGGGTTGTTTCGCGCCGACTCGCGGTGCATGAACGACGTCGGCCCCAAGGTTGGCGAACCGACAAGATCTACCCCAACGCTCAGGTCAACGCGACCCGCAGCCACGCGATAGGTCGCGCCGAGTCCCATGAACAAATCGTGCGGATGCTGCAGGTTCACCAGCGGCGTCCTGTTGTAGCTCTCGCCCGTCTGAAACAACTGCGGCGACCCGCCGGCCGGTATCGTGAGCGGCTCGAGCGTCAGCATGGTCTCGAGTTGCAGGCGACCTCGACCGATCGAGCGCTCGCCTGATCCCATGAACCAGTTCTGCGACTCCCAGCTGATGAAACCAGCGAAGTGGCGCTCTTGATTGTTGTAGCCGGCGAAGACGTTTCCGTCCGCTGTCCACTGCCAGACTCCGACGTCTCCTGTCGATACCGGGTGATGGTGCTCAGCTGGTGGCGTCTGAGGAGATGCGGGCTCCTGCCCCGCGGCAGACGTAGCAAAGACAGTCGCGCCGGCGACAAGAGCGGCGGCGCACCGCATGACGAATCGTGTTGGCAGCAAGTGAATCAGTTTACGCAAGCCGGTTGCCGCCCAAGGTCAACCGCATGTTGTTGGATGACGCCGTCGAGCTGCGGTCGCGCTCGACGCTGGATGTAAGCCCTTTCGAGACCGGTAAACTGCTCTCAGCCAGACCGGACGTTTTTCGAGAATTTCGATGCGGTCGCTTTCTTGCTTCAGATGGCTCGATATGCTCAACGTCCGATTTCGCCGATTGCTCCCGCTTGCCCTCGCGACGATCGTCGTGCTGGTGACCGCCAGAGTTTCAAGCGCCCAGAACGCCGCCGCGCCAACGTCAGCCGCAGCACAGGCCGCCGACGATGACGACGCGGTGCTCGATCCTGTCGAGCCAGATTTCCGTGTCGTGGATCTCCCCACAACGGCGCGCCTGCCTCGTGGCAAGGGCAATTTCGCGCTGACTCATCGCTTCGCGGGCAATCTCCGCCGCGGCAGTTTCACCGATAACGCGAGCCACCTCTTCGGCATCGACGAGGGCGCCACGGTCGGCTTCGAGTACCGCATCGGTGTTGCGCGCCATCTCCAGGCTGTCGCCTACCGCATGTCGTTCAACCAGACCATTCAGCTGTACGCGAAGTACGACGCGCTGCACGAAGGGAATTCGACGCCCGTATCGGTCTCGGCACTTCTCTCCGACGAAGGCGTCAACAACTACCAGGACAACCACGCCCCAGCGCTGGGCCTGACGATCTCGCGCAAGCTCGGAGGCGTTGCCGCCGTATACGTGGTCCCCACATGGGTGCATAACTCCGCTGCCGGCACTGGCTCCACGCTGAACACGACGTACGTTGGCATTGGAAGCCGCGTCCGTATTCGTCCAACTGTTTACCTCGCAGCTGAAGTCTCGCCCCGCCTGTCTGGCTACAAGCCTGGCTCGAACCAGTTCGGTTTCGCCGTCGAGAAGCGGGCCGGCGGTCACATGTTTCAGTTGAACTTCACCAACGCGTTCGGCACCACTTTCTCTCAGATCGCCCGCGGTGCGTCGCCTCGGTCGCTTTCGCTCGGCTTCAATCTGTCACGCAAGTTCTACTGAAACGCACCTGGAGGATTTTCCCATGTCTCATCGTCTCGCCTGCTTCGCCCTGCTTGCCGGTCTTGTTGTGTCTGGTTGCAGCTCGTCGACGTCGCCATCTACGACACCGGCGGCGGCTCCGCCCAAGTTCACAGCGGCCCTGTCTCCCGCGAATGAAGTTCCGGCTGTTTCCAATGCTGACGCGACCGGCAGTGGCACCGCAACCATCACGATGACGGTCTTCAAGGACGCGGCCGGCAACATCACCACCGCCACGGTGGACTTTGCAGTGTCGCTGACCGGCTTCCCGGCAGGAACAACGCTGACGGGCGCCCACATCCATCCTGGAGCTGCCGGCATCAACGGCGGCATCATCGTCAACACGGGCTTGACGAACGGCGAAATCACGCTGCCCGGCGGTGCGGGAAGCATTACTAAGGGCTCGATTACCGTTGACCCGGCGTTGGCGCAAGCCATCATCAACGCGCCGGGTGCGTACTACTTCAACGTTCACTCAACGCTGAACACCGGCGGTGCGGCGCGTGGGCAATTGGTACGCGCAAACTAGCCTCGCCTCGATCGTGTCGAAGCCAGGAAGCCGCGCCGCGGCTTCCTGGCTTTCAGTGTCACGCGTCCGTCCTGGCAATACCGTCCCGACCGTCCAGGCCCTCCCGGCCTGACTGGCCTGACTGGCTAGGCCTGAGCGGCCCAATGACGGCCGTTAAAGCCCCTACCCAAGGACAGTTATCAAATCCACTGCGCCCTTGACCGCCCCCGGCGCACCGGTCACACTGACGGCACTTTTGTCCCGTATTTTGCGAGCTGCTCGCGAGGTGTCACAGCAGCGAAAGGACTCACTATGGCAGCCAGGCTTCCGCGGACGTTCTTAGCGGCGATCGCGGTCTGTGGCCTCTTCGTCCCAGGTGTGGCGCACGCACAGAATCAACAGCTCAGTGTGGGCGCGGTCGCTCCGACGCGTCACTGGAGTGGCCAACCCATCTCGCCTGTCTACGAAGGATTCGACGTCAACGCTGACGGCTCCTTCAACATGTGGTTCGGCTACATGAACCGGAACTTCGAGGAAGCCATCGATCTTCCAGTCGGGCCGGACAACAAGTTCGAGCCCGGTCTGGATCGAGGTCAGCCGACGCACTTCGACACCCGTCGCCACAAGGACATCTTCAAGGTGACCGTGCCGAAGGACTTCAGCCCCACCGCAAGGGTTGTGTGGACGCTGAACACACACGGGCAGTCCCTGTCGGTTGCCGGCACGCTCGGGCGTCAGTGGCAGATCGATCGCATCCGCACCACACGCGGCGGCAACATCAACGACATCAATTCGAACCTTCCACCTGTGGTCACGGCATCGGCAGCCGCGAAGACGGTCGACGTTGGTCGTGGGCTGACGCTCAACATCGCCGCCACCGATGACGGCCGGCCAAAGCAGCGTGGCAACCCGACTGAACCAAGAGGAATGGTGGTCGAGTGGGCGAAGTACAGAGGTCCCGGCAAGGTCACGTTCGACACCGACAAGCAGCCCTTGAAGGATGGAAAAGCTCTGACGACGGCAACGTTCAGCGAGCCGGGTGAGTACACCCTCATGAGCGTCGTGGACGACGGTTCCGGCGAAGTGGCTGGCGACTTCGGCTATCACTGCTGCTGGACGAACTCGATGGTGAACGTCACCGTCACCGGCGCCAAGCCGCCCTCGGCCTCGACGACGGCCGTGCCGACCTTCACGAAGAACATCGCGCCGATCTTCCAGGAGAAGTGCACCTCGTGCCACCACGCCGGCACCGTGGCGCCCATGTCGCTGACGACGTATGAAGAGGTCCGTCCGTGGGCACGGTCCATTCGCGCGCGCGTAGCCAGCCGTGAGATGCCGCCGTGGCATCTCGACAAGACCGTTGGCATCAAGCATTACAAGAACGATCTGTCGCTCAGTGACGAGCAGATTGCCACCGTGCTCAAGTGGGCCGACGCGGGCGCACCGGCAGGCAGCCCTGCCGACATGCCGCCGCCACAGACCTTTACGCCCGAAGACGCGTGGCACATCGGCAAGCCGGATCTGATCGTGAAGATGGACGGCACGCACAAGATGTACGCGAATGGTCCGGACTGGTGGATCGACTACTTCGGCAACACCGGGTTGACCGAAGACCGCTGGATCAAGGCGATGGAGATCAAGCCGGGCACCCGGAAGATCGTGCACCACGTCGTCACCTATGTCATCGAACCCGATGCACCGCCCGGAACACCGGCAACCGGAGTCAACCTGCACGAGTATGCCGTTGGCAAGTACGGCGACACGTTCAATGACAATACGGGCCGGCTCCTGAAGGCGGGGTCGAGAATTCGCTTCGACATGCATTACTTTGCCACTGGCGAAGCGTTGACGGACCAGACCGAACTCGCCATCGTCTTCTACCCGAAGGGGTACACGCCGAAGTACGACGTGCGGTCGATCTCGTTCCGCAACCTGCCGAACGACGAACTGGAGATTCCACCGAACTCCATCGCTCGTCACGACGGCTACTTCCGTCTGACCAGGAACGTGCGCCTCGACGCGTTCCAGCCGCACATGCACATGCGGGGCAAGGCCATGACCCTCGAAGCGATTAACCTGGACAACACGGTCACCGTGTTGAGTTCGGTCGATCACTTCGACTTTGGCTGGCACGTCTCGTATCTCTATGCAGACGATGAGTCGCCGCTCCTGCCAGCAGGCACGATGTTGCACATGACGGGTGTGCACGACAACACGGCGGCCAACAAGAAGAATCCAGACCCGGCGATGTGGGCTGGCTACGGCGAGCGCAGCGTGGACGACATGCTTCAAGTCTGGTTGAACGTCGTCTATCTGGATGACGCCGAGTACAACCGCCTTGTCGCCGAGCGCAAGGCCAAGCAAAGCAACAGAACGTCGACCAGCCAGCAACAGCAACAGCAGTAGTTCGCGTCGCGGCAACCGATACCAACACGGCCGGAGTGGGAGCCTCCCCTGCTCCGGCCGATTCGTTTTTCAGCGCTCCTTTTCACGAGGAACCTGCAATGCGCACGCGTCTCGCACTTCTCCTTGCGCTCTCGGTGATGGCCTTCACCACCCTGCGGCTGGACGGCCAGACTGGCGGCGCAGCCCGGGGCGAGTGGCCACATTACGGTGCCGACCTGGCCAACACGCACTACTCACCGCTGGCACAGATCGACCCGTCCAACTTCAACAAGCTCGAAGTGGCCTGGCGGTTCAAGACTGACTCGCTCGGTCCACGACCCGAGTACCAATTCGAGTCGACGCCGCTGATGGTTGGAGGCACGGTCTACTCGACCGGAGGCTCGCGCCGGGCGGTCGTCGCCCTCGATGCCGGCACCGGCGAACTGAAGTGGATGCACAGCGAAGACGAGGGACCTCGCGGGTCTGCAGGTCCACGTCTGCTCTCGGGCCGAGGGTTGTCGTATTGGACCGACGGTCGTGAGTCGCGCATCCTCTACGTCACGCCTGGTTACCGGCTCGTCGCGCTCGACGCCAAAACCGGGAATGTCATTACGTCGTTCGGCGATCGGGGTGCCGTCGACCTCAAGAAGGACAATGACCAGGTCATCGATCCGATGAGCATCGAGATCGGGTTGCACGCGACACCGGTCGTCGCCAAGAACGTCGTCATCGTCGGCGCCGCGCACAGATCCGGCGGTGTGCCGACGAGCAAGACCAACGTGAAAGGCTACGTGCGTGGTTTCGACGTGAAGACGGGCAAGCGCCTCTGGATCTTCCACACGATTCCCTCGCCCGGCGAATTCGGCAACGACACGTGGGAGAAGGACTCGTGGTCGTACACCGGAAATGCCGGCGTATGGGCGCAGATGAGCGTGGACGAGCAACTCGGACTGGCGTATCTGCCCGTTGAACTGCCGACGGG
>JBEBGB010000980.1:0-1850 GCA_040081675.1 Vicinamibacterales bacterium | reverse complement strand
GAACTCGGTCAGATGCACCGAGACGTCCTCCCGAACGCCAACCACGTTGGTCAGAACATGCCGCATCGCCTGGGGAGTCGGATCGTTGGGCGTGTCGCCCAGGACGGTGGCGGCCCACGTGTCATCCACCGTCAGTCTCCGGAACGCTCCGTCCGACAGCAGATAGGCACGACTGTCACCTGCGTGCCCAACGAAGACTCTGTGATCGGTGACGAGCGCCGCGACGACGGTCGTGCCCATACCCGTGTACTCGTCATAACGCTCGGCTGCGCGAAACACGCGCCGGTTCGCAAGGTGAATGGCGGTGCGAAGGCGGTTGCCGTCGAATGAGAGCTCCGGATCAATTCCGTATGGCCACGAGACATCGGTGTCCTCGTGCGACCGTCGAATGAACGCAACCATTGCCTCCACCGCAAGACTGGAGGCGACCTCGCCCGCCGCATGACCACCCATGCCGTCGGCGACCACGAACAACCGCAGTTCGTCGTCGGCGGCAAAGCTGTCCTGATTGCTCTTGCGAACAGGACCGGGATCCGACAGTCCAGAGGCGTTTAGCATGGGACAAAATCGCTAGGTCAACTGCCGACAGCAGCGCTGCGGAGGCAAACGTCTGCCGAACATTCTAATCGTAGCAACCGGCGCGAGAGGCCCGCTGAAGATTCGACTGGGGCGCCGCGATCACTTCCCCGCTTTGAGCTCCGCGTACACCTGACCAAGGAACCGATCTCCCGTGGTGCCGACCTGCTGCACGCGTGCGTCGAGGTCGGCGAGCGGCTTCGCCGCAATGACCTCCTCCTGCGTCTTCCCCTGCGCGATGAGCGCCGCAACGCGCGTCTGAATCGTGTTGATCAGATCGACGGTAGACGCGACCGCCGTCTTGTCTACCACTGGACCGTGCCCGGCCACGATCTTCGTCGTCGGCTTCGCAAGGGCAACCACCTGGTTCATCCCAGCGACCATCCCCTTGAGGCTGCCACCGTTGGTGCGATCGATGTTCGGATACTGAATCGATCGGTAGAAGTCGCCAACCATGAGCACGTCGGCCTTC
This sequence comes from Vicinamibacterales bacterium, assembly GCA_040081675.1. Taxonomy (GTDB): domain Bacteria; phylum Acidobacteriota; class Vicinamibacteria; order Vicinamibacterales; family CAVVIG01; genus CAVVIG01. Next base: position 802 of record JBEBGB010000980.1, on the reverse strand, counting down.
GGAAAGTACACCATCGTGTCGCCATCGGTATGGGCATTGAGGACAGGAATGAGCTCTACGTCTTCGCCGTTCATGTGGATCGTGGTCTTCGCGCTGTACGTGATCACGGGCAAACCGGCGGCGGGCGTCGGATTGTTGCCGGACGCGAGATGCGCACGGAGTTCATCGCGCGTGAGAATGACCGCGCCGAGCTTCGCCAGGTTCAGGTCGCCACTCGTGTGATCCGGGTGGTGATGGGTGTTGACGAGAAAGCGCACCTGCCCGCCGTTCGACGCGGTCTTGATCGCGGCCACGAGCTTGTCGGTGAGCTGCGCAAACTGCGCATCGACCTGGAACACGCCGTCCGGGCCGGTGAGAATGCCCACATTGCCCGCGAGGACTGGTCCGACGGCCTCGAGCCGGTAGAAGTTTGGCGCAAGCTGGGACGCCTGGATCTCGACCTTGCTGTAGTCTGGCGGCGCGGGCGCCTGCGCCAGTGCCGGCTGGACCGACAGGCAGACGGCAACGGCCGCAACGGGAATGAGCACGCGAGCAAGTGAACGCAGGGTCATATCGAGTACTCCTTTCGCTCCGGGAACGCGCCCGAACATGAGCGCTGTGGGCGACAAGTGAAAGGGATTCTAGCTCGGATGGCGGCAGTCTCCCGGACTACCACCACGAGCGACGAGCCGCCGCCAGCCAGACGCAGGTTGCGCGATTTTCCAGTCCTGGCCAATCCGTCGGCGCGTGACAATGGCTGTATGCTCCGCGCGCTCATCCTCACGACGGTCTTGCTTGTCGTCCCGGGTGCAGTCTTCGGCCA
>JBEBGB010000233.1:0-7382 GCA_040081675.1 Vicinamibacterales bacterium | reverse complement strand
CCTCCTGTGGCACACCCGCTTCGGTAACACCCTTTATGGCGCGACGATCTTTCCCTCGGTAACACTTACCATGGCGCGATACGGGTGCTTGACACATCGGCGCAGACGTGCCAGGATCCCACGGTTTCAATCCAGATTTCGGGCTAGGGCTTAAGGAGGTCCAATGGCATCGAAGTCAACAATCTCTCGTCGTCGCGTGCTGAAGGGCGCGGGCATCGCGGCCGTCGGCGGGGGGGCGACCGCCCTGCTCAGTGGCAGCAAGTTAGCCGCTCAGGGTGGCGCACCTGCAATTGCCACCAATACCCAGGCCGGGCGAAAGTTCAAGGCATTCGTGAAATCGGGCCCCGCCCTCCCAGACGTGGTCGAGCTCACGGCGCGTGGGCTTGTTGGTAACCAGGTGCTGCTCCGCGTCGAAGCGTCACAGACCTGCTACACCAGCGTCGATCAGGTCTTGATCGCGGGTACCCCTGCCAATAACGCGTCCATCGTGGGTCACGGCGGCGTCGGCATTGTCGAGGCCATCGGCCCGCAGGTGATGAGCGCCCGGGTGGGTGACCGCGTCATCGTCAACCTGCACGCCGCGTGCGGCCGGTGCTTCAACTGCTTGAACATGCGTTCCGACAAGTGTCGGTCCGGCGCAGGCAACCCGCAGCAGCCCATCGCCACGATGGGGAACAACACGCCGGTCTTTGGGCGCACTGGCACGATGTCGGAGTTGGCGATCACCGGTGAAGAGATGTGCACGTCGCTCTTCAGCCCGAGCGTGACGCCGGCCGAGATCTCGATGCTCACCTGCGTGGGCGGCTGCGGGCTGGGCATGACGATGACCAACATCCATGTCGAAGCGGCATCCGATGTGGTGGTCTTCGGCGGCGGGCCCGTTGGCCTCGCGGCGGTCCTCGGCGCCAAGGTCAAGGGCGCCTCGAAGATCATCCTCGTCGAACCGATTCAGTACCGGCGCGAGCTTGGCATGAAGCTGGGCGCGACCCACGTGGTCGATCCGAATCAGTTCAAGACCCGCACGCCGATCCCGAATGCGGGCGGCACCAGCGACCACTTCAAGGACGCTCTCGTCGATCACCTGCGGGAGATGACAAAGGAGAATCACGATCGTGTCTGGGCGGGAGCCGGCCGGAACGGCCCGCACCACGTGCTCGAAGCGGTCGGCGGCGACAAGATCAAGCCGAAGAGCCACCCGCAGGGACCCGACCCGACCGGCGTCACCGTGCTCAATCAGTGCTGGGAGCTCGGTTCCTCCATCGGATCGATCGTCACGTGCAGCGTCGGTCAGCCGAACAACGCGTTCGTGCAGATCCCAGCGGCACAGTGGGCGGACGGCGCGAAGCACCATTGGCCCGGCACGGGTGGGGGCACCAACGATCGGCGTGACTCCCCGCGCTACGTCAGGCTGATGGAGACCGGGCAGATCAACTTCAAGGCGCTGGTCGGGAAGACGTATCCCCTGAGCCAGACCCGCGAAGCCTACCAGGTCTGCGCGGATCGCGAAGTCATCTCGACGGTCGTGCTGCCAAACACCTAGGCAGCACTGCGTTCGACCGCACGAGCGAGGCGTTTACGCGGCGATCACCACTTGGTGGTCGCCGCTTTTTTTTGCCATCCACAGACAGGGGCTGAGACAACTGAAACGAAGCCCTGCGAACCGCCGACAAAGCTCCTTGCAGCGATTACTTGTTCTTGACACAAGCGGCAAAGATGTGCAAGGGTACCGCGCTTTCACTCCACCTTCCGGACTGAGGAGGTCCAATGGCATCGAAGTCAACTATCTCTCGTCGTCGGGTGCTGAAGGGCGCGGGAGTCGCGGCCGTCGGCGGGGGGGCGACCGCCCTGCTCAGTGGCAGCAAGTTAGCCGCTCAGGGTGGCGCACCCGCAATTGCCTCGAATAACCAAGCCGGGCGCAAGTTCAAGGCGTTCGTGAAATCGGGCCCCGCCCTCCCGGAAGTGGTCGAGCTCACGGCGCGTGGGCTTGTTGGTAACCAGGTGCTGCTCCGCGTCGAAGCGGCCCAGACCTGCTACACCAGCGTGGACCAGGTTTTGATCGCGGGTACCCCTGCCGGCAACGCGTCCATCGTCGGGCACGGCGGCGTCGGCATTGTGGAAGCCATCGGTCCGCAGGTGGTGAGTTGCCGGGTGGGTGACCGCGTCATCCTCAACTTGCACGGCGCGTGCGGCCGGTGCTTCAACTGCTTGAACATGCGGTCCGACAAGTGCCGGAGCGGACAAGCTGGCCCCCAACAGCCGATCGCCACCATGGCGAACGGCACGCCGGTCTTCGGGCGTACCGGCGCGATGTCGGAGTTGGCGATCACTGGTGAAGAGATGTGTACGCCTCTCTTCAGCCCGAGTGTGTCGGCAGCGGAGATCTCGATGCTCACCTGCGTGGGCGGCTGCGGTCTCGGGATGACAATGACGAACATCCATGTTGAAGCGGCATCCGATGTGGTGATCTTCGGCGGCGGGCCCGTCGGCCTCGCGTCGGTCCTCGGCGCCAAGGTCAAAGGCGCCTCGAAGATTATCCTCGTCGAACCGATTCAGTACCGCCGCGAGCTTGGCATGAAGCTGGGCGCGACGCACGTGGTCGATCCGAATCAGTACAAGGCGCGTGCGCCTATCCCAAATGCTCAGGGTAACGGTGACCGCTTCAAGGACGCCCTCGTCGACCACCTGCGGGAGATGACGAAGGAGAATCACGATCGGGTCTGGTCGGGGGCCGGCCGGAATGGCCCGCACCACGTGCTCGAAGCCGTTGGCGGCGACAAGATCAAGCCGAAGAGCCACCCGCAGGGACCCGACCCGACCGGCGTCACCGTGCTCAATCAGTGCTGGGAGCTCGGTTCCTCCATCGGATCGATCGTCACGTGCAGCGTCGGTCAGCCGAACAACGCGTTCGTGCAGATCCCAGCGGCACAGTGGGCGGACGGCGCGAAGCACCATTGGCCCGGCACGGGTGGGGGCACCAACGATCGGCGTGACTCCCCGCGCTACGTCAGGCTGATGGAGACCGGGCAGATCAACTTCAAGGCGCTGGTCGGGAAGACGTATCCCCTGAGCCAGACCCGCGAAGCCTACCAGGTCTGCGCGGATCGCGAAGTCATCTCGACGGTCGTGCTGCCCAATGGCTAGGGTGTTATAGCTCCTCGTTCAACCACACGAGCGAGGCGTTTGCGCGGCGATCACCATCCGGTGGTCGCCGCGTTTTCTCGAGCGCGAACCTCACCCGCCCCGCTCGTCGTCGACTCTACTTGCTTCTGCCCGCAGCGGATCGTCGGATCAGAGCGCCCTGGAAACCTCAGCCCAATTCACGACATTCCACCACGCGGTGATGTAGTCAGGCCGGCGGTTCTGGTACTTCAGGTAGTAGGCATGTTCCCAGACATCCAATCCGAGAATCGCCTTCTTCCCCTCCATCAACGGGTTGTCCTGATTCGGCGTGCTCATGATGGACAGCTTGCCGCCGTCACTCACCAGCCACACCCAGCCGCTGCCGAAGCGGCTTAGACCGGCCTTCCCCCACTGCTCCTTGAACGCCTCGACCGTGCCGAACGAGGCGGTAATCGCGTCGGCGACCTTGCCCGTTGGCGCGCCACCGGCATTCGGCGCCAACCACGTCCAAAACCGACTGTGATTCCAGTGACCTCCGGCGTTGTTGCGCACCGCGGTGCGGATGTCTTCCGGAATGCTGTTGATGCCGCGGCAGAGGTCGTCGAGGCTTTTCGACTGCAGCTCCGGATGCGTCTCGAGCGCGGCGTTCAGATTGTTGACGTACGCCTGGTGGTGCTTCCCGTGATGAATCTGCATCGTCTGCGCGTCGATATGCGGCTCGAGCGCGCCGAAGTCATACGGAAGTGCGGGGAGAACGTGAGTGGAAGTCGTCTGCTGCGCCATGAATCACCTCGTCTGATACGAATGGTATCTGACGATAGTACTCACAAAGCGAGGCGGACCGTACGTGGCCCGCCCGCAGACGAGCTCAAAGCTTGCCGACTGAAGGCGATATTCTGATCGCCCACCAAATGGCGAACAGGCCGAGCGCGATGGCTACAACAGCGGTGACGACGTTGATGCCGCCGTAGTGGCTGGGAGCGAGCATGCCGAAGAGCATCGGGCCCGAGAGGTACGCATTCAGCCGCGACGTCTTCAGCGCTTTCTTTGGAAGCGCCGGATCAACCGGCTGGCCATCGCGTACGGCCGGAAGAATCTGACGTTGCGCCGGCCAGATGATGAACCAGACGTTGAACCACATGATCGTGCCCAAGGTCATCCCGAACAGGATCCACACTGCCCGTCCCGTCATGGCACCATTCGCCCTGAACAGTTCACTCGGGCCGAAGCCAACGCCCGGCTGGTACATATAGAGCTGCGTGAACAGGAGGAGTCCGATGACAAACGTCGCCATCGCGCCCCAACGGAACCACCAGAAGGCGCGTCCCAGGAGCTGAGGATTCACCGACTTCTTCACGTCAGCACCCATCGTTCCCTGGAACGGTACGTTAACGAAGTTGAAGAAGTAGAGATGGCCGAGCCAGACGATGCCGGCGAGGACGTGGAGCCAGCGGAGCAACAGGTGCAGGTTGCTGAACAGGTCAGTCAGCGCCATGGATGCCTCCAATGTTCGTATACCGATGAGCTATTAGGGCGAGGAGATGCTACTAGACCTGGGCAGTATCCAGAAGGTAGAAATATGGGCGCAAGAGACGTGAAGGTGGGGGATCGGCTATTCTTTCCTTGAGCTAGCATGACGGCGGTGTTGCGGAATCGCTGCCCATGCAAGGGGGTTTCCGAATGAGAAGAAAACTCGGATTGCTGATGGCCGGTCTTGGCTTCCTCTGCGCAGGAATCCCGCTTGCCGCCCATCATTCGTTTGCACTGGAGTATGACGGGAACAAGCCGATCGCGCTGCAGGGCGTGGTAACGAAGATCGAATGGACGAATCCACACGCCCGGATCTACGTGGATGTGACCGAGCCACAAGGCTCCGTGAGCAACTGGAATCTGGAACTCGCCAGTCCGAGCGCGCTGGCCCGGAACGGGTGGTCGAGCAAGTCTGTCAAAGTTGGCGACAAGGTGAAGTTCGAGGGCTTCGAGGGCAGGGCGGCTGGCACTCACCGGGCCAATGCAAGGTCAATAGTCCTTGCCGATGGCCGCTCGCTGTTCTCTGGTGCGGCTACCGACACTCGATGAGGGTCCGTCACATGAGAAGACTTCTTATCGCCTGCGCAGCGATCGTCACGGCATTGCCGCTCCTTGCCCAACCACAGGAACCGGCGCCACCGGGTGGAGGCGCCGTTGGGGCTATTGGCCAGGGGGTCCGGCGTCCCCCTCCACCGACCACGCCGACACCGAGACTGCCCGACGGCTCTGTGGACCTGAGCGGCCTCTGGGTCGGCGGTGGATCTGAACAGAACCTCGAGCAGCAGGGAGGGCTACAGCCCGGCGATATTCCAGTGCTGCCCTGGGTGAAAGAGATGATGGCCAAGCTGGACCCTACCGCCGATCCCTCCAGCTATTGCCTGCCGATGGGAGTACCGCGAATCGCCCCGTATCCCTGGCGGTTCGTGCAGTACCCGACAGCCGGGAAAGCGGCCACGCACCTGTACATTCTGAACGAGGGAAACATCCATACGTACCGACAGATCTTCATGGATGGGCGCAAGCACCCCGAGGATCTCGAAGGCACATGGTTCGGGCATTCCATCGGATGGTGGGAGAAGGACACACTGGTGATCGACTCAGTCGGCTTCAATGGTCGTGTCTGGATGGATCGTCGCGGATTCCCGCAGACGGAGAAGATGCACATCGTCGAGCGGTACACGCGAGTGAACATGGGTAACATCACCCGCGAAGTCACGATCGATGATCCCGGCGCGTACTCCAAGCCGTTCACGGTGAAGTTCGCAGCCAGGCTGAGCAACCCTGGCGATGAAATCATGGAGTACATCTGCAACGAGAACAATCAGTACGGCGGGGCCGGCGGCTTCGGTGATCCGGCTGCCAAGCCGCAGTAACGCGCGAAATATGGGCTAGGAGATCGAAAGCATCCGATCGAGGGCTACCTTGGTCCAGTGCTTCTGCTCTTCTGGCACGACGATGCGGTTGTGGACACGCCCTGCCACCAGCTCCTCGAGAATCCAGAGGAGATGATTGGGCGAGACGCGGAACATCGTCGAGCAGAGGCAGCCGAACTGATCGAGCGATACCACTGTTCGCTCGGGCGCGACCTGGTGGGCGAGGCGGTTCACGAGGTGAACCTCCGTGCCCACCGCCCACACTGAGCCCACCGGGCTCTCCTTCACCGTCTGGATGATGTACTCGGTGCTGCCGCTGTCGTCGGCCGCTTGGACGACGTCCCACGGTACTTCGGGGTGCACAATCACCCGGATTCCAGGCTGCTGCTTGCGGAGGTTCTCAATCTGCTTTGCGGAGAAACGGATGTGGACCGAGCAGTGTCCTTTCCACAGGATCATTTTCGCGTGCGCGACCTGGCCTGGGTCGAGGCCGCCGAAGATCTCGTTCGGATCCCACACGACCATCTCGTCGAGCGGAATCCCCATCTTGTAGGCAGTGTTCCGTCCGAGGTGCTGGTCCGGCAGGAACAGGACTTTCTTGCCGCGCGCGAACGCCCACTTCAGTGTAGCCGCGGCATTTGACGACGTGCACACCGTACCGCCGCGCTCGCCTACGAACGCCTTGATAGAAGCCGTGGAATTGATATAGGTCACGGGTACCACGCCCGCCTGTCCCGAGCTTTGCCGAGTGGTGACGCCCATCTGTGTTAGTTCTTCCCAACACATTTCAAGCTGATCAGGCGCCACCATGTCGGCCATCGAACAGCCTGCCGCGAGATCGGGCAGGATCACCTGCTGGTGCGGTGAGGCCAATACATCCGCGCTTTCGGCCATGAAGTGCACGCCGCAGAACACGATGTAGTCCGCCTCGGGGCGCGACGCGACTTGCCGCGCGAGCTTGAACGAGTCGCCGACGTGATCGGCGAACCTGATAACTTCGTCGCGCTGGTAGTGATGGCCAAGAATCATCAGCCGGTCGCCCAGAGTCTTCCGCGCGGCCATGATCCGTGTATCCATCTCAGCATCCGAAAGGCCGAGGTACTGCTCCGGGAGCGCCTGGCGCTCGGAGATGTGTGCCTTCTCGAACTCATTCAGTGGGATGATTGCGCTCATCGGATTTTGTGAAATCTTTCGCAAACTCTGGACACTAAAAAGGCCACGCTCCTGACCGGCTATCGCCGCGGAGCCTGGGCCCGATGTGATTATACGGCTTGGGTCGTGCGCCGCAAGACCAGGGTCGGCAATGGGGTCAGGACCGGCTGGCAAACCCGACGTCTTCGAACGTGTTCACGATGTTGT
>JBEBGB010000232.1:0-7414 GCA_040081675.1 Vicinamibacterales bacterium | reverse complement strand
CGCGATAAGTATCGCGGTGAGGGCGAGGACCTGCCCGATCTCCACGCCGACGTTGAAGCTCACGATGTTGGCCACGAGACCGTTCTGAGACAGCGCGAATTCCTGAAGCTTCGTCGCCAGACCGAACCCGTGGAACAAGCCGAAGACGAGCACCGCGACCCGAGTGTTCGGTTGCACGCCGAACACCACCTTAAACCCGTTCATGTTCTCGAACGCCTTGTAGACGACGGAAAAACCAATGATGGCGTCAACGAGATACGGGTTGGCGCGTACGCCTCCGAGCACGCCGACCAGCAGCGTGATGCTGTGCCCGATGGTGAACAAGCTGACGTACTGGACGACATCCTTCAGCCTGTAGAGGAAGAAGATGACGCCCACGAGAAACAGGAGATGGTCGTAGCCGGTCACCATGTGTTTGGCGCCCAGATACATGAGCGGGCCGATGGCCCTGCCCTGAAGTCCCTGCAGGAACACGGCGTCTTTGCCGGTGACGCCATGCGCGCCAAGCGCCTCGGCGCAGGCGAGGAACAGCACGGCGGTCAACACCGCGTGAGCGAGCCGGCGGTTCATTGGCGTTGGTACTTCTGATGGCAGTTGTCGCATGATGTGTTGAGATTGGCGCCCGCCTCGAGGACGGCGTCAACATTCTTCGTCTCGGTGGCCTTGAGGACCCCGGATCCAGCCGCCATCATCGCCCGCGTCATCGTGACCCAGTCGCCGCGGTCCACGGCCCGGTCTCCGATGAGCAGCAGATTGCCGGCTTCGACGAGCGCCGCGGCCTGGTTGCCGAGGGCGGTCCACTCCTCGTCGTTCTTCGGAGCGATGTTGACGATCCCGGCGGCCGTCACACTTGACCCGACCGCGTCGTACACCGCATTCGCCCCTGGCGAGACGATACCATTCATGATCTGCTTCACGCTCGCCTCAGGCGTCAGGACCGGCGCGTCCACCGGTGCCGCGTTCCGGGAGGGACGCGCGCCGATCACCACGAACCCGACGCCAAAGACAAACAGCGCCACGCTGATGACGAACAGCCAGTGCACGGTTCGCATATCAGGATCTTATCCTTGTCCTATCGAACCGTCAGTTGAAACCGTGCCGTGCCGCGGCCGGATGGACCGTCCCATTCCAGGCTCAGCTGCCAGCCGCCAGCCATGCTGAGGTTTGTCGCAGCGGCATAGCGGCCAGGCGTGTCGGTTTGCCGGACATCCACGATGCCGAACATCGGCGCCATTCCCGCCATCGGCATGGTGGCCACGGCGCGCACGATTCCAGCATCCTTGAGCGTGCCATCCGCGCCACGGAACTCGAGCACGAAGGCGTCCTTCCCTTCGCGAACGGCGTCGTCACCCGACAGGAGCACGATGTCGAGCGCGTCCGCTTTGACCCTGTGCAATTCCGTCCGCGTCGCGTTCCCCTCGCCTCCGCCGCACGCGATCGCGGCGGCCGCCGTTATCACCACCATCCAGTGCCAGCCATGTTGCATACTCACGCTCGACTCCTCCGCTCCCGCCGCCGCTGCCAGTATTGCCGGATGTCCTCGCCGATCACGAACAGGCACGGGGTCATGAAGAGCACGTGCAGCGTGGAGGTGATCATGCCGCCGATGCTCGGCGCCGCGATCGGCTTCATGATTTCCATCCCCGGCCCTGACGAGAGCGGAATGAGCGACAACGACAGAATGATCGTCGCCACGGTCATCAGCTTGGGCCGCAGCCGCGCGGTCGAGCCTTGCACGACCGCATCGAGAAACGACTGGTCGGCGGCTTTGTGCTCGAGCGCTTCGCGAATGAAGATCACCATAATGATGCCGGTCTGCACGGCCACCGCGAACACCGAAATGTACCCGATGATGACGGCCGTCGTCATCGCGTACCCGAGCGCCCACTGCAGGAACACGCCGCCCGCGAGCGCAAAGGGCACCGACATCGCCACCAGAAATGCCTCGCTGACCGATCGAAATGCCATCACGAGGAGCCCAAAGATGATAGCCAGCGTCAGGGGAATGATGATCCGCAGACGGTTGCGGGCCGCGGTCGTGTATTCGTAGAGCCCGGTCCATTCGACGGCGTAGCCCGCTGGCAGCGTCAGATTCTTCGCTAGGAATGCCTGTGCGCTGTCCACATAGTCTGTTGCGGTTACATCCTGAATGTCGACGTAGACGTACCCGGAGCGTACGCCGTTGTCGTTGCGGATCATCTCCGGCATCTTTCGCACGGCGACATCGGCCACCTGGCTGAGCGGGACGGCCGTACCGTCGCCGGACATGACCGGCGTGTTGCGGACCTTCTCGAGCGTGTCGAGGTACTCGGCCGAATACTGCACCGCGAGTGGCACGGTGGTGCCGTCGGCCTGCTTCATGCCGACCACGTTGTCGCCACCGATACCGTACCGCACCGTGAGCAGGGCCTCCTCGGCGGGGATCCCGTGTTCGGCCAGCCGCGCCAGGTCGTACCGAACGTCCGTGTAGTACCCGTCAGAAATCCGCTCGGCCAGCACGTACTTCGTGCCAGGCAAATCGCGCAGTATGCCTTCGATCGCCTGCGAGATGCGTTCGATCTCGACCACGTCAGGGCCCTTCACCTTGATGCCGACCGGCGTCTGTATCCCGGTCGTCTGCATCATCACCCGCGCCCGGATCGGCTGCACCCAACTGTTCACGTAGCCCACGACCTGCATGGCCGTGTCCATTTCGGCCACGAGGCTGGCCTTGGTCATGCCGGGCCGCCACAGGGCTTTCGGCTTGAGCAGGATCGTCGTCTCAATCATCGACACCGGCGCCGGATCGGTGGACGTGTCGGCGCGGCCGAGCTTGGCAAACACCCGCTCGACTTCGGGGATTGACTTGAGCTTGCGGTCCATCTGCTGAACGATCCAGCCTGCCTCGCGCGTGGGAAGGCCCGGCAGTGTCGTCGGCATGTACAGGACCGAGCCTTCGTCTACGTCGGGTAGGAAGTCGCGTTCGAAGCCGCGCAGCACCACGACGGCGGCAATGACCACGAGGAGCCCGCTTGCGGTAAACGCGTAGCGGTGACGAATCACCCAGCGCAGCGAGGCCGCGTAGAGCCTCACGGGCCTGGCCTCCTGGTAGCTGTGGGGAGCCGAGGACCTCCGCACGAGCGCCCAGACGAGCACGATGGCCACCACGAACGCCGTCAGCTCGATAAGCTCCGCCCTGAAGTCCGGCCCCACGAGGCGCGTCAGCCCCGCCGCGGCGACCACAACCGCCGCGACCACGGTGCCGGCCAGCGCATAGCGGTGCCGACCCAGCGCACCCGCGAACGCCCGACCCCGGCCCGGTGCCACAGGCGCACGCGCGCCACCCCGCTCGAACACCCACACCATGATGATGGGCAGCAGCAGAATCGTCAGCAGTGTCGACAATGCCACTGCAAACGTCTTGCTGTACGCGAGGGGATCGAAGAGTCGAGCTTCCCGGGCTTCCAGGAAGAACACGGGCAGGAACGAGGCCACGATGATGAGAAGCGAGAACAACAGTGGTCTGGCCACACGGGAGATCGACTGGAGAATGACCTCGCGCTGCTCGGCGCGTCCGATGGTTCCATGCGTGGCGAGCTCGGCCGCGCAGTTCTCCACGATCACGATCGTGGCGTCCTCGATCGCACCAATGGCAATACAGAGGCCGGCCAGGGAGAACAGATTGATCGTCTGGCTGAAGCCTGCGAGTGGCAGCACCGTGAACAGCGTGCTGAGGAGCAGAATCGCGATCGGTCCGGCCGCGGAACGCACGTTGCCGAGGAAGAGCACCGTGACCAGAATGAGCACGACCAGCTCAGACCCCAGCGTAGCGAGGAACTGCTTCAGCGTCGCCCAGATCCATGTCGAGCGATCGTAGGTCGTGACGATCTCGATGCCCTTCGGGAGCGCGCCGCGCACGGTCGCGAGCTTCTGCTCGATGGCGCGGGTCACCGAGAGGACGTTCTGGTCCTGCTCCATGATCGTGATCCCGCCCACCACCTCGCCGGTGCCGTCCAGGTCGGCCGTGCTGCGCCGCAGGTCGTAGCCGACCTGTACGTACCCGACGTCCTTGAGCTGAATGGAGGAGCCGTCCGCCCGTCGGCCGAGCACCAGGTATGCGAGCCCGTCGGCGTTCTCGCTTTCGATCGCGCCTCGCAACTGATACTCGCGATTCGTCACCTCGATCGTGCGGCCGCCGACCTCCTGGAAGACCGCCTGCAGCGCATCGATCACCTGACGGATGGACAGCCCGTTGGCCGCCATCAGCGGAGGAAAGAGCTTCACCTGGTACTGTTTCTCCAGCCCCCCGACCGATGCCACTTCCGCCACGCCAGGCACGCTCTGCAGCGCCGGCTTGATCTGGCTCTCGTTCAACAACCTGAGCTCGCGGAGGTCCCTCAGCCTTTCGCGATCGACCAGCGCGTACTGATAGATCCAGCCCATGCTGCTCGCATTCGGCCCGAGCGTCACCACGGCATCAGGCGGCAGTTGCGGCCGGATGGCGTTGATGCGATCGGTCACGAGCTGTTGGACCCGCCCGCGCTCGGCGCCATCGGCCAGGATGACGTAGATGAACGAGTAGCCCATGTGCGAGGCACCGCGTATGGCCTGGATGTCCGGCGAACCGGCCAGCGCCCGGACGAGCGGCTCGGTGACGTTCGACTCGATGAGCTGCGGGCTTCGCGCCCACTTGACGTAGACGACCACCTGCGGATCGGAGATATCGGGAATCGCGTCGAGGGGGGCCCGCATCGCCACGTACACGCTGGCGACGACACCCGCAAGCATCAGGGCCCAGACCAGCGCCCTGAAGCGAATGACCGCTCGCAGCACGCCGACGATCATGGTCCGCCCCGCGCGGCGCCCTTGAGCTTGTACTCGGAATCGATAAAGAAGCTGCCGAAGGTCACGACCTGCTCGCCTTCGTGCACCCCCTCCAGCACCTGGGTATACAGCTCACCCTGGATGCCAGTCTTGACCGCCTGTGGCTCGTACTGCCCGGCCTCACGCTGTACGTAGACGACCCGCCGGCTGTTCCCTTCCTCGATGATGGCCTCGTTGGGGACCGACAGGAACTCGCCGTGGTCGGAGATGATCTCCACGAGGTACTGCGTGGTGTCCTGGCGGCCAGTCGCCGTCAGGGTTACCTCCACGCGCACGCGGCGGCCCTCGGCCGCAACTCGGGACACACGTGCTTGGAACATCGACGACCGGGACTCGACCGGGAAGGTGCGAGCGCGCTGGCCGACCTTGAGCGACGCAGCCTCGAAGGGGGAGACGTACGCCGTGACGACCTTGCCGGCGGCATTCAGGGGCCCGGCTGCGCGCACCCACACCTGCACCGGGCGTATCGCGACCTCAGTCAGCGTCAGAGTGAGATCAACGGCCTGGGCTTGGGACACAGTGGTGCCGCGCGGGCTCGTCCGTATCCGGGCTCGGTTGTCCTGCGCGTCGGCGCCACCGGCGGCGCAGGACAGTATGAGAAATAGAGCCAGCGTCGGTGCGGGTTTCAGTGACAGTAATTATCCTTGCTATCCATGATATGCGTACCCCACGGGTACAAACCGACGTTCATCACCTTCTCGAACTTGTTCGTCTTCGCATCGATGATGACCACGGCATTCTCCGTTGAATCCGCCAGATACAGCTTCTCGTCGGCGGTGTCGGTCGTGGCCGTCTCGAGTTGCACGTTCGTGCCGATCTTGATGCGGCCCGCGGATTTCAGCGAGCCCATGTCGTACACGTAGACGAACCCGGTCGTGGAGCTGATCACGAACGCCTTTCCCGCGGCGAAGTTGATGCCCGTCATGTCCGGCCCTGCTTCGAGCGTGGCGGCGACCTTGTTGGTGCGAAGGTCGATGATGGAAACGGTCTCATCCCCGTTGTTCGCCGTGATCCCGTATTTCCCATCGTGGCTCAGGTAGATTCGCCATGGATCGGCGCCGACCCGGATGGTCTTGAGCACCTTGTCCTCGAGGGGATCGATGACCGCGACCACCCCGAGGTCGCTGTCGGCCGCGTACAGCGTCCGTCCGTCGTTCGAGAGCACGGCCATGTTGATCCCCTTGATCTCGCCGAGGTACTTGTCGGGATCGAGTCTGGCGACTCCGGGCACGGCCGCCACCTGGATCTTCTTCAGCAGCTCGTGACGTCGAACGTCGACCACGCCCACCCAGTGGGAGCCGTAATTGCCGACGTACGCCTTCGAGCCGTCAGGAAGGAACGTCACGTTGAGCGGCTCGGCAAAGCCGGGGATCGTCTTGATCTTCGACAGCGACACCATGTCGATCACCGCGACCGAGTCTCCGTCGGGGTTGCCCTGGTAGTACCACCGGCTATCCGGCGAGAACGACAGGTGCTCGGGTGCGATGTCCACCGGAATGACTTTCACCAGCTGAAGGGTCCTCGTGTCGATGACATAGGCCTTGTTGGCGCGTGTGCCGCCGGTGACGACATAACGGCCGTCCGGCGACATCATGGCCATGTGCGGATTCACGTTGTTGCCGAGAAAGGTTCTTCCGATCATCGTTTTCGTCTTGATGTCCATGAACGCGATGTCGTTGGAATCACGGTTCACAATGATGACGACAGATGTCGGATCCGTGATCTTCACGGCCGGGGCTTGCGCACCGAGACCGACCGTGGCGGCGGCGCCGACAAGTGCGACGACCCCGCCGAGAGCCAGGCGCCGTGCTGTCTGAAACATGATGTCTACTCCTGACCAGCGATGAATTATCAGAACGAGGCTTGCAGCCGTACGCCCGGCAGCAGGTACCCGAACCGGCCCTCTCCCTCGGGTGAATCGAGAACGTGCTGGAGCGTGAGCGAGAGACGTAGGCGTTCTGTCAGCCGAAGGTTGTAGAACCCTTCCGTCAGCTTCTCCTCGTCCCCTGAGAGTAGCGTCATCTGAGCGTACCCGACCCCCCAGGTGTCGAGTGGATTGAAGACGAGGCCACCGCCGAAGGCGAGGCCGCCGCTGGCGTAGTGATCGCGCCCCCCTTCCGCTTCCTGGGTACCGTAGCGGCCAAACGCGGTCACCACGGGCGAGAGCTTCTGGTCGAGGCTGACGCCCACGGCATTCCGCTGGGTTGCCGCGTTGTTGTCGGTGCGGAACCACAGCCGGTAATGCCCCTCTGGCAACGAGAACGGCGTTGCCACGTAGCCCACCTCAGCCAGCGAATAGATCGAGTCTGAGAGGCTGGTCGCCTCGGGATTGCTCTGTTGCACGCCGAAACGGAAGCTCAACCCGTTCTTGGGATCGAAGTCGGCGACGAGTCCAGTGCCGTTGACCGCGAGTCCGAGCATCTGATTGTTGACCAGCGCGTCGCTCAGGAACTGCGTGGTCTCGTCGTTGGCGGCGGCGTTGCGGTCGAAGTAGTTCGTGAGATCGAGTCTGCCGGCCGTCACTCCCAGACGCTGACCGAAGAACTCGGTG
>JBEBGB010000979.1:0-1864 GCA_040081675.1 Vicinamibacterales bacterium | reverse complement strand
CGACTTGGTGAGGTTGGCCCGTGCCTGCGCCAGGTTGGCGCGCGACTGCTGTGCCTGCGCTTCGAACAGCGACGGATCGAGGCGGGCCAGTACCTGGCCTTTCCTCACGAGCGAGTTGTAGTCGGCACCGAGGTACGCAATGTTGCCCGACACCTGGCTGCCAACCTGCACGGTCGTGACCGCCTGCAGGGTTCCGGTGGCGCCAACCGTCTCGACGATGTCGCCGCGTGTGACGGCCGCCGTCGTGACCGTAGGCGCCGTGGGCTTCTTCGAATAGCGGTAGTACCAGTAACCACCGCCGCCGATGGTGCCAAGCAGCAGGACGGCCGCGACGATCTTTTTCATAGTTGGCTCAAGCTTCGATAGCGTCTACCTTCTTGGACCGGCGAAACGGGTTGGAGATACCTTCCTCGAACAAGGTGTACACCGTCGGCACAAGAACAAGCGTAATGAGCAGCGAGGTCGTCAGTCCGCCGATGACGACGCGGGCGAGCGGCACTTGCAGTTCGCTGCCTTCGCCGATGCCGAGCGACATGGGCACGAGGCCGAGCCCGGTGGCGATGGACGTCATCAGAATCGGCCGGAGTCTGGTTCGACCGGCGCTGACCACGGCGTCGCGCAGCGCCATGCCGTCGCGACGTCGGAGGACGTTCGTGTAGTCGACCAGCAGGATGCCGTTGCTGACGACAATGCCGGCCAGCATGATGACGCCGATGTACGCCTGCATGTTGAAAGACGTGCTCGTCAGCTTCAGCGCCAGCACGACGCCGATGGCGGCCGTGGGCACCGAGAACATGATGATGAACGGGTCCTTCAACGACTCGTACTGCGACGCCATCACCGCGTAGACCAGTACGAGGGCGAGCAGCAGCACCGTGCGCAGCTGGTCGAAGGCCTTGGCCTGCTGTTCAACCTCTGCGCCGAAGCCGATGGAGAAGTCCTTCGGCAGCAGCCCGAACAACTGCGGAAGCTTGACGTTGACGGCGTCAACTGCCTCGCTCAGGTTTCCCTCTGGATCCGCGCTGACATACGCGATGCGCTGCTGATTCTTGCGCTGTATCTGCGACGGACCCGTCGAATCGGACACCTTCATGAGATTCTTGGCCTGCACGACCGTGCCCTGCGGTGTGCTCACCAGGACGTCGCTGACGTCGCTGACGGCCTGCCGCTGGTTCTCCTGCAGGCGGACGATAATCGGATATTCCTGTCCGCCCTGGCGGAACAGCGCGGCCTGCGTCCCCGCGACATTCGTGCGGAGCGTGTTGGCGACCGTGGTCGTATTGACGCCAAGCAGCGCGGCCTTCGCGCGGTCCACTTCGACCGCCAGCTCCGGCCGGCCATCGTCGCGACCGAGGCGAGCGTCCGCGACGTTGGACACTGTGTCGAGCAGGTCCTTTGCTGCCAACGCGACCTTGCGCGCATCATCCAGGTTATCGCCGCGGATCTCCAGCGCGAGACGGCCACCGCCGTTGTTGCCGCCCGAGAGGAACCGGTTCAACTGGTTGTTTCCGCCGGACGCATTCGCGCGGACGATGACACCCGGAATGCCGGAGAGCTGACGCCGGAGGTCCTGCGCAATCTGCTCGCTCGAACGTGTGCGTTCGTCCTTCGGTGTCAGCAAGATCTGCAGCTGCCCGCGGTTGACGTTGCCGCCACCGGGAGGCCCGAAGCCACCGCCACCGCCTGCGTTTGTGATCACGTCGGTGGCCTCAGGCACGAGCTGGTTGATCGCCACCTCGACGCGCTGCAGCACCGGGTCGGTGATCTCGATGCGCGTGCCCTGGGCAAGTTCGACGTTGACCGACACTTGCGCTTCGTCGGCCTGGGTCGCCAGCTCGGTCGGAAGGGTGCGCCCCACCACCAC
>JBEBGB010000978.1:0-1875 GCA_040081675.1 Vicinamibacterales bacterium | reverse complement strand
CACGGAGATCCTTCACTCTGCCTCTCGTGTAGACACGCCGTCGTCGCCCACGGAACGAAAGCAGCCGAACGAATCGTCAGGTGTAGCAGGCTTGACGCATCGGTCACCTTCACGGTGACGTCATGCTCGGACTTTGTCGATCGGTCGAATCCCTCGCTGTTTCACATGGAAGACATCGCGTGGGTGCTGCGGTCAGACACGCGCCGCAACACTATCGGATTCGTCCGCGGCAAGGACTTGAAGTGGAAGGAAAGGTTTGCGTTCGAAGACGAATAGGGTGGGCGCCGGCGACGTATGCGGCCTGCTTACCAGCGGCGGTCTCGAGCGACATCAATGCTGGTCGGACGGCGCTGGACGCCTCGAGAGTCGGCGGAGCGCCTTTGGAACGACTTTGCGTACAGCTTTCTCGCACTGGCTACTGCAGACACGAACGAGCAGATCATCGTCCGAGTCAGTCTCGGACGAGGTCGGCAATCTCGGGATGCAGAGAACAGTGTGCTCATCGTCAATTGACAGTGGAAGTACGCGACCTCTCCATGGGTCGAGCCTCTCGGGTTCGGCCACCTTGAAGCCGGCGAATCGAGCATGCTCTGGGTCCACGTCGATGCCGCAGCCCGCACACACTTCGAGCGCCTCGGCTAGATCGAGACTATCAACTTCGTCCTGGGTCAGCGGCTCGGCGGGGTCGAGATCGTAAGCGCTCGCGCAGAGCTCCACATCGAACCAGGCGTCGAACATCTCGCGTGTCAGAGGAGCGGGCCATCGGTCCTCTTCGAGATGCCACGCCCCCAACTCAACGCGGAAGATGTCTTCCCAGTAGTCCGGCAACAGATCCTCCAGCTCTGGCTCGCCATCGATCTCCTGGACCAAATAGACCGTTCGATCTCGGCGCGATAGCTGATCGTCAAGCAAGGGCGGTCCATCATCCAGGCTGTTCGCCCAGTCGATGTACGGTTGCTTGCGGGACACAAAGAGAGCGTGCCGATAGATGAAAGTCATGAGGGACGCCCGGCTGTCGCTGCCAGGTACCACTCGATTCTGGCACGTGTCCTCAACTTGGAGCACGGTGCAATTCATCTGGCCTACGACGGCTCGCGCCGTACGACACGAATCGGCAGCTCGACCTGCGCTACGAATCCGATTCGCTCGTATAGAGCACGGGCAACGCTCGCGCTGGGCGCCACTCAATGCTCGCCAGATGATGTTCGTCGGGAACGCGGTTCACAGACACGCTCGAATCCTCGCGGCAAAGAAAAAGGGCGGCGACTGTTTCCAGCCACCGCCCTTGTCTCTCATTGCCTATCGCAACTGCCGTACGACTTACTCGCCGAGATCACCCGTCCGCGGACCGAGTGCTTCCTCGGGCTCGACGAAGTACTCCATGTCGCGCTCGAGCTCGAGTTCGTCGTCGCTCGGTTGCGGCGGTGCCGGCGGCGGCGGTGGCTCGTCCGGCGGAATCGACACGTGGCGGTAATACTCGAAGCCAGTGCCGGCCGGAATGAGGCGACCCATCGTGACGTTTTCCTTCAGGCCGCGCAGATGGTCGACCTTTCCGGAGATGGACGCCTCGGTGAGCACGCGCGTGGTCTCCTGGAACGACGCCGCGGAGATGAACGAGTCGGTCGAGAGCGACGCCTTCGTGATACCGAGCAGCAGCGGACGGCCCTGTGCCGGACGCAGACCCTGCGAAATCACGCGCTCGTTCTCTTCGAGGAACCGGAACTTGTCCGTCTGCTCGTCGATCAGGAACTCGGTGTCACCAACGTCTTCGATCTTGACCCACCGCATCATCTGACGCGCGATGGTCTCGATGTGCTTGTCGTTGATGTTCACGCCCTGCAGACGATAGACCTCCTGGATTTCGTTCACCAGGTA
>JBEBGB010000977.1:0-1875 GCA_040081675.1 Vicinamibacterales bacterium | reverse complement strand
CGATGAGGCGCTCCTGTCTTGCGATTGACGCCGCGCGTGCCTGGCTCTCCGCGCTGAGCCTCGGCGTCGATGTGATGGCGCCCGCCATCGTCCGCGCGGTACGTCGTGCCACGTCGGTCGCGGCCCATCCCGCGCTTCAGGATCTCGAGTAGGTGTCCCTGCACTTCGGCGTCCTGATCGGCTACTCGCTCGGTCTGATGGCGCTCGGCCTGTGGATCGGCCGACGCGTTCGAGGCGTCTCTGATTTCTTTGTAGCTGGCCGGCGCCTTGGGCCCGGCCTGATCTTCTCCACCATGCTCGCCGCGAATATCGGTGCGGGCTCTACCGTTGGCGCCGCGTCGACCGCGTATCGCACCGGACTGAGCGCGTGGTGGTGGGTAGGTTCGGCTGCCATCGGCTGCTTCGTCCTGGCCATGTGGGTGGGTCCGGCCATGCGCCGCGTGGCAGCGGCGCAGAACCTGAACACGGTGGGCGACTATCTGGAGTTTCGCTACGACGCGCGGGTACGGGGCGTCGTTGCGGCGCTGTTGTGGATCGGATCCATCTTCATCCTCGCGTCGCAGCTGATCGGACTCGGGTGGATTCTCAACGTGGTTGCGGGCATCCCAACGCCCATCGGCTGCGCGATCGGCGGCATCGTCATCACCGTGTACTTCGCAGCGGGAGGCTTGTTGACCTCGGCCTGGGTCAACGTGGTGCAGCTCACGGTGAAGATGATCGGCTTCGCCGTGGCGGTGCCGATCGCGGTGTCGTGGTTCGGTGGGTGGCCCGCGGTTCTGGCTGTGAAAGCGGATGACACGGCGTACTGGACCTTCGCTGGCACCGATGCCGTGAAACTCGTCCTCCTGCTCGCGCCCGCATTCGTTGTCTCGCCGGGGCTGTTGCAAAAGGTCTTCGGCGCGAGAGATGACCGCGCCGTGCGCCTCGGCGTCGGATTGAACGCGCTTGGATTGCTGCTTTTCGCCGGTGTGCCGACGCTGCTCGGGGTGATGGCGCGGGGCAAGTTCCCCGAAATCGCCGACACACCGAACCTGGCGCTGCCGATGATCTTCATGTACGGCTTGCCCGCGTTGGCCGGCGCCGTCGCCTTGGCGGCGGTGTTCTCCGCGGAAGTGAGCGCGGCCGATGCCGTGCTCTTCATGCTCGCAACGTCGCTGTCGCAGGATCTCTACAAACGTTTCGTGAACCCCGCAGCGGACGAACGCCGAGTCCTTTTCGTTGCACGCGTAGCCACGTTCGTCAGTGGCGTCCTTGGTGTAGCACTCGCGCTGTACTCGAGCGATCTCGTGGAGACCCTCAAGATCTTCTATGCGCTGCTCGGCGTCAGCCTGTTCGTGCCCATCATCGCGGGGCTGTACGTGCGGCGCGCCACGGCTGACGCTGCCGTTGCGGCCATCCTCGGCGGAGTCGGCGGCATGCTCGTCGTGCAGGGCGGCACTGGCGGAGCAGGCTTCGGTCTGCTCGGACCAGCTCCGGCGGGTCTCCTCATGTCGGCCATCGGCTGGAGCATCGCGCAGATATTCAGGCGAACCGCTGACGCATCGCGCTGAATCAGGTTTCACCTCAGAGCCTTGCATGAAGTTTCGACTCAGTCAGCACGTCGTCCTGGTTGCCGTGCTGGGGTGCATCTTCCAGGCGTGCGGCGCACCCCTCCAGATGACGCAGGGTGCGGGGAGGAGTGCTGGTGCCAGAGGCCCCGCAAAGGCGCCTGCTTCTGGTGGTGTGCTCGCCCCGAAATTCGTCGGCAACATCACGACGCGTGGCGAGGTGAGGCCAGACTTTGCCGACTACTGGAATCAACTGACGCCCGAAAACGAGGGCAAGTGGGCGTCGGTCGAAGCGACGCGCGACCAGATGGATTGGACGAGTCTCGAC
>JBEBGB010000231.1:0-7455 GCA_040081675.1 Vicinamibacterales bacterium | reverse complement strand
GCTGTTTGTCGCGATGGCCGAGGCACGAGCCGGAAACGCCGCAGCAGAAGCCGCCGCCTACAACCGGGCCGCGGCAATCATGCCGGGCTGCCAGACACCGTTGGTCGGCTTGACGGCTCTCCGACGACTGCAGGGCGCAACCGACGACGCGGCATTGCTCGCACAACAACTCACCCTCAGCGGCGGCGTCCAGTGTGACGACCCGTGGTGGTTCTACCGTTTCGGACCGTCGCCTGACCGCTTGCCAGAGCTGCTCGCCACGATGCGCCTGGAGTTCACAAGGTGACCCCCACGCTCCAGGCAGTGGCCATCGTGGTGTGCATGGCGACGCTGACGGCTGCGCAGCAGCCGACCTTCAGGGCCGGGGTCAGCGTCGTCCGGATAGACGTGCTGGCCACCGACAACGGACGTCCGATTCCCAACCTGACCGCGAACGACTTCGAAGTGTTGGACAACGGCAAGCCGCAGCAAGTGGGCTCGGTCATGGGCGACACCGAACCGCTGGATGTTCTCTTCACGTTCGATCGGAGCGCCAGCACACGAGGCGAAACGATGATGCGGCTGCGCGAGTCGGCCTCCGCGTTGCTGGATGCGCTCGACGAAGACGACCGTGCGGGCCTGCTCACGTTCAACCATCGGTTCCAGCTCGTTGTGCCCCTCGGTTCGAAGGCAGACGTCAAGCGCGCGCTCGGTGCGATAGAGCCGGACGGGTCAACGGCGCTGCTCGACGCATCGGCGATCGCACTGGCCCTGACCGCGGCCAGCAATCGTCGGACGCTCGTCTTGCTGTTCACCGACGGCGTCGACACCCTCAGCTGGCTACCCGAACGCACCGTCCTCGAAGCGGCGCGGAGCTCCGAGGCTGTGCTCTACGCGGTGACCGTGCCCGACAATCCGCACGCAGCACAACCACTGATGGGCGATGATGCGCAGCTTCGTCGACTCGCAGAGGCAACCGGCGGCCGTCGCCTGCGCGCGAACGCCGCGTCGCAGTTGCGCGAGCGATTCATCGAGGTGCTCCGCGAGATGCGGGCGCGCTACGTGATCACCTATACACCAGGTGACGGCGAGGCGCCGGGTTGGCATGCGCTGTCGGTCCGCCTGAAGACCCACAAGGGTCGCGTGGCCAGCCGCGCCGGCTATGTGGTGCCGAACTGAATACTGGTCCAGTGAGGCGAATCGAGCTACTTGGCCTTCCGAAGAAACACGTCGCCGTTGAAGGTGCGCAGCTCGAAGTCGGCTCCCCCGCCATTCACCGTGCCGTAGATCGAACGGTCCATGTCGAGCCGATATCTTGCCCTGTCCTTCGGATCGTCGCGGTCGTCGCGGCGGCGGTTGTTCGGCGATGGACGCGGATTGGGATTCGGATTGGGGCTCGGCTGCCCCGCCCCTCGCGCATCTGACGCGGATTGTGGCGGCGCCGCCATCGTCTGCAGATCGAAGTCCGTGTACACATCGCCGCGGTCGCTCCGCATCTTCAGATTGGCCTTTGCGGAGGCGGGCAGCGTCACGTCCACGTCGCCGTTGAACGAGGTGAACGACATCGGCTTCCCTGCGGGCATCTGTCGCAGCGTGGCCACCACCTCGCCATTGGTTGCGTGTGCGATGACCGGCCCGCCAACGTTCGTCAGGCGGATCGACCCGTTGACGTTGTTCACTTCAATGCTGCCGTTCACACCGTCGACGGATACTTCACCGCCGTTGACCGCATGAAGCACGAGGCTCGTGGCTGCGGGCACCTCGATCGAGATTTCCATCGGACCGACCATGACTGGCGCCGAGATGCTGACGACATTGTTCTCCTGCTCGATGTTCACGCCTGCGGGCTGCGTCAGGCGGCGGAGCCCGGTGGTGTTGTCGTTGGCCCCGTTGCCGCTGCCTCGGCGTCCTCGCGATCGGTCTCGGTCGTCATCGCGGTCGCGAGAGCTCGCGCTCGTGGTCACCACGACATCGCGACCGGTGCCAGTCTTCACACTGATGCTGCCGCTCAGGACATTGACTTTCACCGTGCCTGGACGCGCGGCATCGGTGAATGGGACGGTCACCTGGTTGTTGTTGCTCCTCGGGGGCGCCGGCTGCGCGCCCGCGATTCCGCCGATGGTCAGCAGTGCGCACAGCGTCGTACCGCCGAGAACCTTGTGCTTCATCTTGATACCTTCCGGCGGACCTGCCGGTCCACTCGAGAATCCTTGTCCTTCACTCCGGTCACCGACACTGCCGTGGTGACCAGGTCTCCGCCCTATCGCTTGCGCACCTGCACATTGCCGTTCAGCGTTTCGAACGTGAGCTCAGGTCCGCCTTGTCCAACCCGCACCGACGCGTAGCGGTTGGAACGGTACATGAACCGCCCGTCGCGCCGTTCCGCGACCGGCTTCACGGGCAGCGCAGTCGTCTCGAAGTCCGTGTAGAGACCGCCATTCATCGTCTTCAGCCGCAAGTCGGCAGAGAGCGACGCCGGCAGCGTCACATCCACCCGGCCGTTGACCGTCTTGAATTCAGCGGCTCCCTGGGGCGCAGCGTCGAAGGTCGCCACCACGTCGCCGTTCACGGTGCTTGCACGTCCAGCGCCTCGCACGCGGACCATCTCGAGGTCGCCGTTCACGTGATGCAGGTTGTAAGGGCCCTCGATCCCCTCCACCTTCATCAGATCGCCGTTGACGGCGCACACGTTCAGCATGGCTCGCTTGGGCACGCGCACCTCGAAGTCGACGCGCACCTTGGTGCGCTCGTCGTCTCGCCCCCGGCGTTCATCTCGGGGCCATTCCACAGTGCACCCGCAGTGGCTGGCATCGCCGCACACAAGCGTTCGATCACCATCACGCCGAAAGTCGACGGCAGGTCCAGGATCGCTGCTGTCACCCTGCCGTTCCACAGTCCGCGTCGCTACGACCGAGATGTCAGAGCGATCTTCGGCAACGATGTGGACGTCGCCTCGTGTGTTGCTCAATTCGAAGACCGCGTTCGTCACACCCGGTGCCCAGGGCAATGTCCGCCGAATGGTCTCGGGCGCGGGGGCCGCGCCGCCAAACAGGCCTCCAAATCCAGACGCAAGGCTGACGAGCGTCGTCAACATCAACGAGGCGAGGTATGAATACCAGCTCATATCAGGCTCCTCAGGAAACGAAGTGCTCGAGTCCCCACTGCGCCCGGCCGCGAACCGACGCATCGACCGACATATCCCCGGCGAGCGTCCGAAAGAGGTCAGGAGCCTGGGGATCGCGCGTCTCCACCATGAAGTCGATCACGGCCACCTGGAGCAGCGGCGAACTCTTGTCGGTCACTGCGCGCTTGGTGCCCACCCGGACATCCGCACGGTCGCTGACGCGTCGCAGCGCATCGATGGCGGCAAGTCGGACGTTGACGTTCTGGTCGTGCAGCAGCGTGTCGAGCAGCGCCGCGACGACTTCGTTGCCAGGCGAATCGATCTGCGCAGTCCAGCTCACACCTCGCAGGCGTTCAGTAGCCGACTGCTGTTGCATGAGCGAGAGCGTGAGCAGCTGACGCATCTCGCGCAACTCGCTTCGAACTTCCGCGATCTCGCTTCCTTGCGGCTCGACCGGCGCGGCCGGACGCGATGCGATCGCCCGTCCGACAATCAAGCCCACGATGAGCAGCGACGCGGCCAGTGCCGTCTGCACGAGCGGCCCTCCGGTTGACCCGAGCAACGGCCACCTGCGCCGTCCGATTGGATGGGATGCGGGCCGTCCATCAGACAACGCACGCTCGGCCGCCACCATGGCGGAGAACCGCTCGCGCATTCGGTTCGAAGGGACGAGCGCGGGGCGCACTTCCTCGAGCGCCTTCCAGATCGTCTCGACCCCTGCATATTCGCTCTGGCACGCGACGCAGGACGCCACGTGCGCTTCGAGAGCCCTTGCGGCACTCGCGTCGAGCGAGTGCGCAAGGTACTCGGCGAACCCTCGTCTTACTTCTTCACAGTGTTGTTCGCAGTGTTCGTCACTACGCATGCTGCATCCTCGAGTCTGAAATAGAGGGCACGAAGCTGCTTGATCGCGCGGTGCACACGAACCTTCACGGCGCCGACCTCGATTCCAAGCACCGCCGCGATCCGGTCGTACGGCAGCTCGTGATATCTGGCGAGCACCAGCAGATCGCGCGGCTCGGCGCCAAGCTGCTGCAGCGCGCGTTCGAGCTGTCGCGCGTCGACGTGCCGCTCGAACTGCTGCGCGGGATCGTGGTCGCGCGTCGGAACCTCGAGCGCTTCATCCACGCCAGCCGTCATGGGAACCTTTCGCCTGAAGTGATCGGTCCTCGCGTTGCGCGCAATGCGGAAGAGCCACGTCTCGAACCGACTGCTCACGTCGTACGTGTCGCGATACTTCAGAATCCGCACGAAGACCTCTTGCACCAGGTCCTCGGCTGCCGCTGGGTCGCCAGTGGTCCGGCTGAGGAACAGGAACGTCGGTCGGTGATAGCGCTCGAACAGTTCGCCGAGCGCATCCAGGTGGCCGCCCTGCACGGCCTGCATCAACAGCTCGTCGGTCACGTTGTTCTGGTTATGACTACTCACAGAGGTCGTAAAGGTTACAGACGATGGGCCGCGCCCCAAAGCTCGGGCGGTTCCTGATGGTCAGGACGGTCAGGATAGTCAGGGCGGGGCTTGGCAGGCCGGGCAGGTAGGGCGGGCAGGCACAAGGGTCGTGACGGGAGAGTGGAGTCAGCTGAAAAGCCAAGGGCTCGCCTGTTTGGGCGAGCCCTTGGCCCAGTCCGCCGCCGGCGCGTATGTTCGCGCCCGGTGCGGGCCGTTACTGCGATTACCGATACAGCTCGGTCCGGATGGTCGTCGTCTGCGATGGGTCGACGTAGACGTCGTAGAACTGAGACTCCAGTCCACGTGCCGCGATCTCAATCTGGTGCGCACCGACTTCGATGGTCAGCCGCTGGAACACGCCGTCGAAGTCGTCGACGACGCCTGCGTAGTAGCCATCGACGTAAACCTCCGCGTCGCGAGGCTGCACCATCAGGCGCACGTCACCGTAGTAGATGCGTGAGCCGTAGGCACGTGGCGCCAGGTTGCCGTAGACGCGACCCGAATACGGCGAACCGAACAGATACCCATTACCGAGGCCGAAGTAGGCGCTGTACCGTCCGCCCGAGCCGTAGTAGTGCGGGAACGGTCGAACCGGAACAACGAGGCGTGGCCCACCGTAGGCTCGGTATCCATTGTCGCGGTACGCGTCGCGGCCGCCGCTTGGGCCAATTCGACGATCGTCACGCCACCGATTGTCGTCTCGACGCGTGTCGTATCGGCGTTCGGTAGCAACTCCGCCCCGAAGGTCGCCTCGTCCGCGATCGGCATCGCGCCGGTCGGGCACGCCGAACTGACCACCTCGGTTGGGGGTTGCGTCAGGTCGAGGTCGACCCACACCCCGTTCGGGACCCGCGCCGGGGCGCGCTCGGTCAACATTCGCGTCAGGGCGTGACCCGCCGCGATTTGGCGCCGCTTCCGCTTGCCGCGTGCCGCGGTCCGGTGCCGCCGACGCGCCTGGCGCACCGCGGTTCACACCCGCGTCGCCGCGGACGGCCGGGCGGTCCTGCGACTCCCTATTCGACCGCTCAGAACCCCGGTCTCCGCTGCCGCTCTGCCGGTCGCGCGTCTGCCCTTCGCTCTGGCGACCGTTCCGGTCGCGGCCCTGCCGGTCGCGCTGCCCCGCCTCGGCAGACAGACCAACCGCAGACAATGCGATCACCAATGCGCCAACAGGAATCATCGTCGTGGTCGGTTTCATGTGCTCCTCCGAGCTTTCGGGACCGCTACTCCCGAATGGTTTCCTGATATCGCAGCAACCGTGCCACCTGGAAATGTTGGAATCGTGGCGCATTTGCCGCCGACGGCAGCTCAGCGGGCCACGACTGTCCCCTCCAACGGGCACTCCCGGCTGTCCACCAGAGCCGCAAAGATCGGCGGATTGAGGGCCACCGATGCTACGACAGCCAAACCCGTGCGGCTCGAACGCCAGATCCGACCAGCGGACAGAATCACGTTTGAAATCCGCAAGACCCGCGATCTTTATCTCGCACTTATTGACTTCGGGCCGGTCTAGGCCGCAAGGTAGCCGCTCCACCATGTACATACGCGTTTTATCCCCGCTTCATAGCGTCGTGGTCCTCGTCATCCTCACACTTTCCTTCTCAGCAGCCTGTTCGAAGGGTCCGGCAGCCACACCCCGCGGTCGCGACGATGCCGCCAGGGCGGTGCGGGTCGAGCAGGTGCAGCAGGAACAGATGAGTCGCTCGCTGGACGTCGTCGGCACGCTGGCGGCCCAAGATCAGGTGACCGTGGCCTCACAGGCCGACGGTGCGGTCAGCCGCGTGCTTGCCGATCTCGGCGACCGCGTGAAGTCGGGTCAAGTGCTGATCGAGCTCGATCGAGAAAAACTCGAATACACGCTGGACAGCCAGAAAGCGGCCCTCGCGCGCGCCATGGCGAAGTACGGCGCGACCGAACCGACGCGGCTACCGCCGATCGAGCAGACGCCCGACGTGCAGAAAGCCGTGGCGGAGCTCGCGCAAGCCAAGCAGGCCTTCGACCGCGCGCAGGAACTCACACGCCGACAGCTCCTCCCCAAGCAGTCGCTCGAGGACGCCGAGACGACCGTCCGTTCGAAGCAGGCCGCCTACGACTCGGCGCTGCAGAACGGGCGCAACCTCGCCGCCGACATCGACGCGTCGAACGCCATGGTCAAACTCGCCGATCGGCAACTGCGCGACACCAGCATTCGTGCGCCGTTCGACGGCTACGTGCAGAAGCGGCTGGTCTCGCTCGGCGACTTCGTGAAGAGCGAGACGCCCGTCATGAGCATCGTGCGCATGGATTCGCTCAAGGCGATTGCGGAGGTGCCGGAACGGATGGCGCCTTACGTCCAGGTCGGTCAGCAGGTGGAGCTCAAGGTCGACGCCTTTCCCGACAAGACGATCAACGGGACGGTCTCGCGCATCAGCCCTGCTGTCAACACGTCAACCCGAGCGTTCGGCTTCGAGGCTCTTGTGCCGAACAGCGACGGACTGTTGAAACCGGGCACCTTTGCCCGTGTTCACGTGAAGACGTCACTGGTGGAGCCGGTGCTGACGGTGCCGTACGCGTCGATGCAGTATCGCTACGGCGTCTACCGGGTCTTCTCGATCAACGGTGATCATCTCTCGATACACGAACTCAAGACGGGCGATCGTGTCGGCGACCGGATGGAGGTTCTCGACGGTGTCGCACTGGGCGACCAGATTGCGCTCACCGACGTGGACAACCTCGCCGACGGTATGAAAGTGACGGTCGCGACAGGCGATGCGCCCGACGGTGGCGGCAGGGCCGGCGGGGGTACGGGTGGTCGAGGGCGGTCAGGGGCCGGAAGGTCCGCTAGCGGAGCCGGAGAATAGTGTCCGGCATTCGACATTCTAGGAGCGTGTCCGAGTAATCGCCCTTAATAGCCATTCTCATGC
>JBEBGB010000976.1:0-1877 GCA_040081675.1 Vicinamibacterales bacterium | reverse complement strand
AAGTGGACCGCACGTCAGGTCCTCATTCATCTGGCGCAGACCGAGATGGCGCTCGGGACCCGGGCGCGAATGGCGCTCACCAAACCTGGCTTCGTCGCGCAGTCCTTCGACCAGGATCAATGGCTCGGCCGCGAGAGCTTCCTCACTGGCCCGGAAGCTGTCCAGGCGTTCACGCTGCTCGCACGCCTGAACCTCGGACTCTACGCGTCGCTGTCGGACGCCGATCGACAGACCGAACTCACTCACGACGAGTACGGACCGATGACCATCGACTGGATCATCTACCAGGAGGCTGGGCATCAGATGCATCACCTGAAGCAACTGCTGTCGATGTCACGTTAGAGCGGCACGGACCAGGGACAAAGATCCAAGAACGAAGGACAGCGCGCTACGGTTCGAGGTCAGTCCTGGCGGCTGACGAAGATGCCTGCGCGCCGATCCTTCTCGACCGCATTCCACTCGAAGTACCGTCCGTTCATTGCGACGTACACGCCTGGCGGCAGTGTCTGCACGAATGACAACGCGCTGCCAAGGTTGAATAGTCCATCCGAGCTGCCAAATGCGTACGGGACCATCGCACCCGTGAGGACGATCGTCTTCGCCGCAAGGTGAGGGTCTGCGGCGACGACTCGCGCGGTGTCGACCATGGTGTCGGTGCCGTGCGTGACCACGATCCGCGTGTCTACCGAGGCTCGGCACGCGTCGACGATGCGCAGACGATCGTCGGCGGTCATGTCGAGACTGTCCATCATGGGTAGTGTCTGCACGGTGACCTCGACACGCGACCGCCCAAGCCGCAGCATCTCTGGCACGTGTGTGTCCTTGAAGTACAGCGCGCCGGTGAGTTCGTTGTACTCCTTGTCGAAGGTTCCGCCCGTGACGACGATGCGGATCATTGCTGATCGGTCGAAGGCAGCTGTGCCGCGTCTGCGGAGATATACAGCGAGTTGAACAGCAGGGGGAATGTGGCGTGCGTCTGTGCCCGATGTTGCGGTCGGAGCCCGAACAGGACGACCCGGCCGGGGCGCATGTTCACCTCGACGACAGCCGCGCGTCCAGCCATGGCGTCTTCGCCGCGCAGCCAGCCTGACGCCACTATCTCCTCGTTCGGGTAGCGCGCGATCACGGACGCGCGCGTCGCGTTGAAACCGTCGACCAGCGCGAAGAACGGGCTGTTGTTGTAGAAGCCGTAGGTGTCCGCCGCCATGCCGTAGCCGATGGGGTTCGATGTGTCGACCTGAATGCGCAGAATCGTGCCTGGCGCGAAGTGCTGATCCCGGCGCAACCCGCGTTTCTGGTTGCGCACCGGCACCGGGAAACGGTCGACGACCAGATCGGTGGCGGCGCCCAGCGCGACGAGGGTGCCGCCGTCGCTGACGAATCGCTGCAGGCTGTCGACCCCGAGATCGCCGATGCCGCCACGATACTCGGGCCGTATGGCCACACCCAGATTGCCGTCGACGATCTCGCGGGGCAACTGGTCGGCCAGGATGATCGCGTCGAACTTCCGGCGCAGCCCGCCGGCTCGAAGGTCGGCGTTGTGTATCGTCGTGAACGGGAACTCGTACTGCTCGAGCACCCACCGCGTCCAACCTTCGTCGATGTTGCCGCTGGTCCAGGGCGCATACAGCGCGACGCGGGGCAGGCGCAGCGCCTGTCGCGGCTCGTCGGGTATGCCGGGTGGCGGTGGTTCGGCCGTGGAGAAGACGACGCCCACATCACGTGCGATCTCATCCAAGAGTGTGCGGCTCGCACCCTCCACGACCGCGTGCGACGAGGGCGTGAAGGACACCTTTGCGCCCGACTTGAGCAGCCTGTTCACCGCAATCGCACTGTCGGCGCCGATGTAGTCGAATACGAAGCGTTGACCGGTGCCC
>JBEBGB010000018.1:0-26149 GCA_040081675.1 Vicinamibacterales bacterium | reverse complement strand
AGGATAGCCTGTGTCAGCAGCCCGCCGCGCCATCGCAAGAGCCCTCGAGACACATCGTGCAACCAGAGACCGCCGGTGCCGTCCGAGGTGATGTCCGTCAGTTCAGTGACCGGCACGCCGTGCAGAGGTACCGCTCGGCTCCGTTCGCCGTCCACGCGCATCAGCTCCTTGGTGGTTGCCACCCACAAGGTTCCCTCGGTGTCGGCGTGCATCGCCGCGAGCGGTGGCCGATTCAGCGGGATGGTGCGCGCACGTGCGTCGATGCGAGCATCGACGAACGACACCACCGCGTCGACGGTCCCAACCCACACGCGGCCGTCACGCGTCACATCCACCGCGTTGACGATGCCAAGGTCGGTGATCGGCGTCATCCTGTGAGGAGTGAGACGATTGAGACCGTCTCGTGTCGCGACCCAGATGTTGCCGTCACGGTCTTCGGTCAGTTCCGTCACGCCGTCGTCGGACAGGCCCGTCGCCGTCGAGGTCCGCTCGAGAGCGATGGGACGGTGCGTGTCGCTCGTGCGCACGCGCCAGAGGCCCTGGCCACCCGTGCCGACCCACAGGTTGCCGCGAGAATCGTGCATGACACGCGAGCCCCGCCCCTTCAACTGGTCGGTCAGAGGCACGCCCTGCGCGGCCTCGCGCACGCCGATGATGGGATCGGCCACCCAGAGTGTCTGCGTGCTGTCGCCGGCGACCGAGCGTGCGTTGTCATGAAACACACCGAACGGCGCAAAACGGCTTTCGTGGGCACCGCGGCGAAACACGCCGGAGGCCGCGCCCACCACGACGGTCTCACCGTCGTGCACCATCGCGTTCACCAGTCCGCTCGGAAGCCCGGCGCTTACGTCCGTCCACCGATCCGACGCGAGGCGGTACAGACCGAAACGTCCGCCCGCCCACATGGCGCCGTCCGCCCCCTCGGCCAACGCCATCACCACGCCCTCGGGCAACCCGTCGCGAGTCCCGAAGCTGCGCACGGTGTTGTCGCGGAGCGCGATGACGCCGCCTGGCTCCCCGAGACCGAACCACACGGTACCGTCCCGCGACACGCACACCGTCCGGACGCTGGCCGATGGAGTGGGGACCGACACCAGGGTGTCCCAGGGCACGAAGCGCACACCATCGAAACGCAGCGCTCCGGCGTCCGTGCCGAGCCACAGGTAACCGGCGGTGTCCTGCGCAACAGACCAGATGAGCGCAGAAGCGAGGCCGTCCTTCTGGGTCCACGACGTCAGGTTGTAGCCGGAAAGAAGGGCTGGCGTACCCGCGATGCCAGGTGCGGCAAGCATGAACACCGAGGCTACGCATGCGCCAAGCGCCGATAGTCGCACGTTTATTCAGCCTCCCCGGATGTGGCGGTCATCGCACTCCTGGCAGGCCGGGAGCGCGGACACGCGTCGGTCGACCGGACACAAGTCGACAGCGGCCGGATTTTACAGGGTTTCGGTTCACGGGGCATTCTTCCTGGTCCCGCCGGCCGAAGGGCCTGTCAGGAAATAGGTGCGGCACTTACTTCCTGACGGGCCATTAGCTGTACGGCGCGTTCAGCCGGGTCCAGCGAAACGTCCAGCGAAACAAAGTACGGCGGTCGATTCTGTCCGCACGAACTCCCTGCATTGGGTGATGCTGAACGGCTCGCGTCGGCGTAGACTCCCGCCGGGGCTGTTTCTGCACATTGCCACGCGTCGGTCGCATCAGATTGTTGTCACGGCTGTCTGCGTCCTTGCCATGCTGACGGCCGCCGCTGCAAGGGCAGCCGAGCAGTTGCAACCAGTCGGCTGGGACGCTGGCCTGGCCCTCACCACGGTTGCCGACCTGAACCCGGACCCGCACGTTGTCGAAGTGAACCTCGTCGCACGTGAGGCCGACGTCGAGATTGGCCGTGGTGAGCGGGTGCATGCCTGGACCTACAACGGTGCGCTTCCGGGGCCGGTCATCCGGGCCAGAGTGGGCGACCGGCTGATCGTGCACTTCACGAACAATCTGCCGATGAACACGACGGTGCATTGGCACGGTGTGCGCGTTCCCAATGCCATGGACGGTGTGCCCGAACACACGCAGCCGGCCGTCGCCTCAGGCAAGTCGTTCACCTACGATTTCGTGCTCGAGGACGCGGGGCTGTTCTGGTACCACCCACACGTGATGTCGGCCGCGCAGGTCGGCTTCGGTCTGTACGGGGCGCTACTGGTCGACGATCCGGACGACGGCGTGAACGTCGCAGACGAGGCCGTGTTGGTGCTCAGTGATCTCGCGCTCATCGACGGTGAGGGCCAGGGACAGATCGAGGCACCCGACAGCGGCGGCGACCTGGCTGCGACCTTTGGGCGCGAGGGCACACGCGTGTTGCTCAACGGTCGCACCGATGCGCAGATGCGTGCCCGCGACGGTGCCCCACAGCGGTGGCGCATCGTCAATGCCGCGAAGAGCCGCTACTTCCTCCTCGACCTCGACGGCGAGCCATTTACCGTGATCGGCACCGACGGTGGCCTGCAGGCGCACTCCGAGCGCCGAGACGTACTCGCCCTTGCGCCCGGGGAACGGCTCGACGTGATTGTGGCACCCCGCAGACCGGTCGAGGGCTCGAGCGCAGTCCTGCGCTCGGGGCTCATCAACCGGGGATTCGGCAGCATCGAGTTCAGGCGCGTCGAGCAGCTCCTGACGGTGGAATTTGCGGACCTCCCGACCTACCAGGGGCCGACGACGCGGGCCACCTCGCGCGCGATCGCGCCGCTCGACCTGACCAATGCGACCCGGGTCGACATCGCCCTCACGTTGACCACGAATGTTGACGGGCTCACTCGGTACGGGATCAACGGACGGCCCTTCAGCGAGGAGCGGACCCGCTCAGCTCGCGTAGGGGAAACGCAACTCTGGACAATCAGGAACACCACCAAGTGGTCGCATCCCTTCCACCTGCACGGCTTCTTCTTTCAGGTACTCGACGATCGCGGGCAACCCACTCAGCCGCTGGCGTGGAAGGACACCGTCGATGTTCCGTTTGAACAGACGGTGAAGGTGGCGGTTCGTTTCGACGACCGTCCCGGCATGTGGATGTACCACTGCCACATCCTGGATCACGCCGACCTGGGTCTGATGGGCATGCTCGAGGTGCTACCGTCCACATCTGCCGCGCCAGACGGTGGGCTGCCATCGGCGCGTCCGGTCAACGCCCGTTCGCTCCCGTAGAGTGCATGCACAGGACAGGTCGGTTCGTCTGCGCACGGTCCCTTGCCGCCTCGGCGCAGACAGTCAGGAGCCCTGAGTGAAACCCAGCACCCTCGTTGTCGCTCTGGCGGTGACGTTCGTCTGTTACGACCCCACCGCCGTTTTCGGCCAAACCAACGACTCCGCGTGCGACGCAAGGACGCTGGTGTCGACCGGTGGTGCATTCCCACGAAGTCCGCAAACGCTCGCGATCAGGTGGACGGGGTATTCGAATTTCGAACTCGTCTACAAGAACCAGATCATTCTGCTCGATGCCTACTTCGACCGCGGAAGCCTGTATCCCCCGCTTGGTTTCACGGCCGCGGACGTGAAGCGCGCGAACGTGATTCTGCTCGGCCACGGCCACTTCGATCACATGTCCGACGCCGTCTCGGTCGCCACTCGCACCGGTGCCAGCGTCGTCGGGGCGCCAGTGACGGTCGATGCGCTGCTCGCGCAAGGGCTTCCGGCTACGCAGATCCGCAACGTGACAGGCAAGGGCGGCGAGCGGCTCGTGTTCGAACACTTCACGGTCGAACCCATTCTCGGACGACACGGAGAGCCTCCCGCCGACGTCACCGGGCCGTTCAATCAGGCGTTGCAGCGAACCACACCGCGTCCCTCGGCTGAGCAGCTCGCCGAGCAGGTCGCGATCCATGCACGCGGCACCAACGACCCACGGGTGCTCGCAGAGGGCACGCTCGCCTACCTCATCACGTTCGACGACGGATTCCGGGTGATGTATCGCGACAGCGGCGGGACGATCACCAAGGAGGAGACCGCCGCCATGGCCAGAATCGGGCGCGTGGACATTGCCCTCGGGGCGATCGCTGCCTCGGTGCTGCCTTCCCTCACGGCCCAGCGGGCACTGGACTACATGCGGGCCTACAAGCCCGATGTGTTCATTCCCGCACATCATGACAGCTCGGTCAACGATCTGTGGCGCGCCACCGAGCCAATCTTCCAAGTACTGAAGGACGAGAACCCCGACATCGTGACGCTCTCGCGCGGCTACCGAGAGCCCAGTTGCTTCGATACGACCAAACGGGTGCGGGGGCGCTAGCCGACTCGCGATCTCGACTACGTCTTGCGACGACGACGCATGGCGAGAGCCGTCAGTCCGGTGCCGAGCATCACGAGCGTCATGGGCTCGGGTGTCGGTATCTGCGGCGTCATCGGTTCGACATTGCCGGCGAACCGGAAGTAGTCGAATACAACGGCGTCGCAACTCAGGTCTCGGGTGAATGTGACCACGAACTGCTGCGCCAGATTGGCGTTCGCAAGGGCGGTGCTGCCCAGCGTGAACGAACGGACTGTCGTGGCGAACTCGCCGTCGGTGAAGTTGAACAGATTCGGCTGGGCCACGGTGTTGAAATGGACCCCGATCTGACCAAAGAGATCGGCTTCGAATCCACCCATGTCGAGACTGAACACCGCCGACGTCAGCTCGCCGATGAAGGGGAAGACCAGGTCGAAGGTTTCGGGAAGCGGCTGGAATTCAAAGTCCTTGATCGCGCTGTAGATGTCTGTCTGCTGAGCGCCGTTGGTCGCCGCGGCTTCCGCGGCGCTGCGCCGATTGGAGAGAGCGGCATCCGCAGGGGTATCGGGGAGAATGTCGTGCAGCAACGGGCTGCCGTCCGGCACCAACGCCGCACCAAAGCCAAAGCCGTCGTTGTCGCCGATCGTCAGATCAATGGGTCCTGCGGTCGCCCATTGAGCCGTGCCAAGTGCCAGCGTCGCAGCTATTGCCAAGGTCCGAAGACGAAGGCCAGTCATTGTCTTGTGCCTCCTTGTTGCGTTACGAGGTCGACTAGCTGCCTCTACCTTTAGCAATATAGTCACCAACCTCATGCGTTGCGGCCAAATTTCCGCTAAACCGTTGTGTCAATTGGTGATCGCTCTGATTGTTCATTGATTCACAATGGATGAGCTTAACGAAGTCTGCGTTAGCTCTACCATTTGTTCGCAACCGCTGGCACTTCAGTGAACCTTCGTTGCCGAATGTGGGAAGTGGCGAGCACAGTCGTGCCGTGGGGCTTCCACTCGAGCGCCGAACATCGGAGGAGTGCCCGTGAGGACCTTCTTACTCGGCAATCGACACTCGCTCCGGCCGCCGGTCAGCGACGAAGTGCGTGTTCGATGTCTTTGATCCGGAGCATCAGAACCGCGTCCTTGCCAGCGCTGAGCTCCATTAGCTCGCGATCGATCGCTTGCACTTGATCGTAGAGGCCGTATTGAATCTTTGGGCATCATCCGTAACTGTGTTCAGCGTTCGCCGCAACTCGTTCGCAAGTTCCGCTTTATCAGGCTTGTCGCTCATTCTCGGTTCCTCGCTAGTGTTCAGCTTGGCGCAGAGTAATGCTTGGGGCAAACAAAAGGCAAACGACGGATTCCCGTGACCGATATCCGCCCGGTGCTCACTATCGCCGCCGCCCGTGAACGGCTGCTGACCCACTCGGTCGCGTAAATTTTAGTCACGTTTTTTTGCTCAAAATCTTGACATAAGACATCGAGACGGCCGATAGTGTGAACATGGCGACAGGCTCGATCGCACCAGACACCCGAGGGACGGCACGGACCGTTCGCGCGCGCATCGAACGCGGCGGCGAGCGTGTCTGGCGCTTCCAGGACTTCGCCGGAGCATCCCCCACTGCCGTGGCCCAGACCCTCTCTCGACTCGCACGAGCCGGCGCACTGCAACGGCTCAGCAAGGGCGTGTACTACCGTGGGCGCAACACCAGTCTCGGGCGGAGTCGGCCGAATCCTGCCGTCGTTCGACAGTTGGCAACGCGAGGCGGTGGAGTCTTCCCAGCCGGCATCGCGGCAGCCAATCTGCTGGGGTTCACCACGCAACAAGCCAGGC
The DNA here is from genome assembly GCA_040081675.1 of Vicinamibacterales bacterium. Classification (GTDB taxonomy): domain Bacteria; phylum Acidobacteriota; class Vicinamibacteria; order Vicinamibacterales; family CAVVIG01; genus CAVVIG01. Next base: position 20,079 of record JBEBGB010000018.1, on the reverse strand, counting down.
GCGCCGAGGTCGCCACGAGAGGATTCAGGCTCCCTCGGAAGCTCCTCGGGCCTGACACGATCGTCTACACCAGACGCCCCGACGCCTGGGCGCAGTTGTCGTCCGCCGAAGCCGCGATCCTCGACTTTCTTCGACGAGGTGGTCGAACGAGCGAACTGTCGCCGGAGGCCACCACCGAAAGGCTGGTTGCGCTTCTGCGATACCCGCGGAGGTTCGGGCGACTACTGCGGGCGGCTGGGACGGAGCCGCCACGGGTTCGAGCGATGCTGGGCGCCGTCGGCGACACATTGGGCAGGCCTGCGCACACGCTGCGGCAACTGCGAGAGTCGTTGAATCCCTTCTCCCGCTACGACTTCGGACTTCTATCCGCGCTCCCAACGGCGGCGGCCTGGCAGGCAAAGGCTGGTAGTCGCGCATGAAACTCTTCGAGCATCGGGACTTTGAGCAGGCGGTGCTGCAGGCCTCCGAACACTTTGGTGCACGGGGCCTTCGGCCAGCCCTGATCGAGAAGGACTACTACGTCACCGAGGCGCTCCGCATCATCGCCGCCACGCGCGGCGATCGCGTGATCTTCAAGGGCGGAACGAGTCTCTCCAAGGGTTGGAATCTGATTCAGCGCTTCTCAGAGGACGTCGATGTCTTCCTCGATCCGCTGGCATTTACGCCGGCGATTCGCACGCGCGGGATTGATCGAGCGCTGAAGCAACTGCGTGATGACATTGCTTCGCACGCGGGCCTTGAGTCCCTCCCCGCCGAGAGTCAGACCGTCGGAGGTTTCGGACGGTCCGACCGCTTCGGCTTCAGGCAGCGATTCGGCGGCCCCGGTGAAGTGGCCGCCGCGGTTCTCGTGGAGGCAGGGACGGCCAGTGGACGCGAGCCGACTGTGATACTGACGTTGCGGTCCTATCTCGCCCAGTTCCTGACTGAGCGAGGGTTCTCGCTGGGGGCTGACGACGAGGTGGGCTTTCCCATGCGACTCCTCCACTTCAGACGCACGTTCGTGGAGAAACTCTTCGCCATTCACGGCAAGGTCGAACTGTTCAAGCGCGACGGGCGGCCGATCGGCAGCTACGCGCGGCATTACTACGACCTGTTCGAGCTGTCCGGCCAAGCGGAGGTTGCGGCGATGCTACGCTCCGACGAGTACGCGGCGATCAAGCGCGATTACGACGCAGTCAGCCGCGAGCACTTCGCGCAAAGCTATTTCGCGCCGCCGGACATGAGCTTTGCCGGAAGCGACGCTTTCTTCCCCGATGCGAAACTTGGGGGCGTGCTCGGAGCCGAATACGAGGTGCAGTGCCGCCAGTTGTGTCTGGGGCCATATGCAAGCTGGAGCGAGGTGAGCGCGCGCTTCGCAGATCTAAGAACGCTGCTCTGAGGCACGATGGCCGACTACGACTTTCGCTCACTGTCGCCCCACGACTTCGAACAACTGTGTCGCGATCTGCTGCAGAAAACCCTGGGTGTGCAACTGGAGAGCTTCACCACTGGCCGTGACTCCGGCATCGATTTCCGCTACCGCACGCGAGAGCAGAACCTGATCGTCCAGTGCAAGCACTATGCAGAATCGGGGTTTGACGCGCTGTCACGGACGCTGGCGGGGAAGGAGCGGAAGAGACTTGGTGCGCTGTTGCCGACCCGGTACATTCTCGCGACGTCAGTAGGACTTCCGACACCAGATCTCCGAGGCTGCGCGGCATCTGCTGCTGGTGCTGACTACGCTCGCTGACGAGACGAAGCTAGAAATTCTGGAGCAGGCATTCCATACGTTCTATGAAATCAGGCGGCAGCGTTTCGGTTTTCCGACAAAGCCCGGTGACTGGGTCAATGCTCAGCGCGAATTGGACGGCAGCTTCATCAAGACCGGCAAGGTCGGAAAGGACATCGTCGTTTCCTTTCACAATCCGTCGATCCGTGACTTCATGGAGCAGTTTCTGGAGAAGTCGGATGGAGATGCGCTTGATCTGCTCCGCGGCGCCCATTTCTACGAGCAGTACGTCACGTTGTGGCAGGGCATCCGGGGACACAGCTATCGCTGCATTGAGAACGCGGGCGCCGAGTTCGTGCAGACATTGGGCAGGAATCTCTGGGCTCCTACCGCGCGCACGGTTCGCCAAGTAAGTCGTGACAGTGAAGACTTGGGGTTGATTCCTGTTCCACACTTCCGCGCGGCTGGCGATTTCTGCGAGGCGTACGCCGACAGCGTTTCAGAGGAAGACCGCGATACCTTGAAGACACAGTTCGAGGCCTTCGCCGACGATTACGCCGTCGGTTGGGAGTCGGACGCTGACCCGGATTGGTTGCGGACGGTCGCCTCGGATCTTGAAACCCTCGGACAAACCTTCGGGGTCGGGACGGAGGACTACACACAAAACCTCCTGGAACGTGCCGACGAGATCGAGACTGAACGCGCCGTGCCTGAACCAGATGACGATGACGACGACCGTTGGAGGTCAAACAGTGAACCCGTCGACGACGTCGCGGCAATGTTTGGCGGGCTGGAGAGCGACCTGACGAGCACGTAATTTTGGACGACCCTTCCGAAGCGTTTCCCGTTGCGCTAGGCAGGGGTGTTTTGTCCCTCGACACCCAACCAGATAGTTTCCTGCTCAACGATCGCCCGAGGCGAAGACGACGGGCAATCCGACTTGAAACACACACAAGGCATATAAGAGTCCACCGCGGTGCAATCGTCCGTCCGGGAGGTCTGGGCCGGCGCCTTGCGACTCTGGGACGACTTGATGTCAGTGACGCTACACGGCGGCACAGGAACGAATCCATTGGTCCACTTCCTGTGCGAGCCACCCGACGGCGCCGAGAGAAATGCGACGGTGCTTCGGAAAGGTGCCGCGACGCCCCAGCCGCCAGATTGTCGAGCGCGAGAGCCCGGTGCGATCGCGCACGGTTCGGAATCGCAGGACCCGGATCGGTCCCCGCGCGCGCCTGTGGCTCGCCCTCTTGCTCCGAGACCACAGCGTCTCCTCTGCCGACCTCCATCCGTGAGCGCCTCAGCAGCGATCGAGTCCGAAGACCAAGCCGCGTGAGCGGCGTCGGTCGAGCATATGGGCGGGGATCGAGCCCGAAGACCGAGGCGCGAAGCGCCGAAGGTTGAGCGCCTGAGCACCGCCCTTGGCACGAACGCGAGCGCATGCGAGCGTGAAGTGCCGGGGGCGGGGATCGAACCCACACGCCCCTTGCGGGACCCGGGATTTTAAGACGCGCCGATCGCAAATCAGTGGCGCGCGCTGAAACGACGACGACTGAATTCTCTGAGGAAATTTGCTCAGCGCGTTTCAGCGCAGAGCGCCTAGTCTCGTCGCGGCGTTAGCCCAGTGTTAGCCCGGAGTCGTCCGCCGACCGGGGCGTCAAATGGTTGCGTTCCCGTCTCCCCCATCCCACGCAGCGCGCTGATCGCGCCGCCCGTGCAGCACGCGAGCGATGAGGGGTTCCGATTCATCTCGATAGTAGACGACGTGGTTTTCAACTGACACGGACCGCACGCCTTCGCCAAATTCAGGCCGGCGTCGTCCCATCCGAGGCTGCTCAGCCAAGAGTGCGAACCGCTCGACGATCGCGTCTATGAGGCGATCCGCCGCGCTCTCACTGGTATCGTCGGCGACGTACAACCAGATCTCGCGAAGGTCCTGTTCCGCGAGATGTGACAGACGGTAGCGCATCACGCACGTCCGGCGCGCTTCACACGACCCTCAGCCTTGATCTGCTCGGCCAGTCGCCGACCGGCGACCTTGTCGTACAACTTGGCTCGCCCGCTCACTCCTTGCTCGAGACCCGCCTTCACGTCGGCCTGGAGGCGTTCTCGTTCGAGGTCGCGGTCTTTCAGGAGCCGCAGCGCCTCGCGCACCACTTCGCTGGCAGTCTGGTAGAGACCCGTGTCCACCTTGTCGTTGACGAACTGTACGAGTTCCGGCGTAAGTGACACATTCATGGCGATGCCTCTCTGCCAACGTATGGCGGATGTCAGTAAATGTCAAATTCTGACATCCCTGGCCAGCGCTACCGCCTTCGGCGTCGGCTCGTTCACGACTGCTTCGGCGTCGACCACGACTGGCCTGGGATGCGCCGCGCATTGAGACGGCGGAGTTGCGGGCCTGGTTCGCGTCCTGCTTGGGGGAGCCGGCTACCGCAGCTGACCAACTAGGTATTGAAACTGTTCACTCGATGCCTGCACACGTGCGTCGAGCTACAGAGACGCGCAGGAGCGAATCCACTGGTCCACTTCCTCTTCGAGCCACCCGACGGCATTGAGGGAAATGCGACGGTGCCTCGGGAAGGTGCCGCGGCGCTCCAACCGCCAGATGGTCGAGCGTGAAAGCCCGGTCCGGTCGCGTACGGCCTCGAATCGCAGTACGCGGATCGGTCTGGGGTCAGAGGGCGGCTTGAGGTCGCTGGCTGGTGCGGCGCCCAGGGCCGCTCCAGGGCGGGTAGTCGTCGCTCGGCGAGTCTGATTCATGGCGTCTGCTCCTTGAGATGGGACCGGATGGCGATGGAGGGACCGTGTCCGACCGGGTGCTGCGTCCCGATCCGGTGAACCTGTAGAGAGCAAGAGGCATGACGACATGCCACGACGGGTCGAGGCTGTTCATGCGAAGGCGTGGGCCTCTGGCCATGGCTTCGCGCGGCGTGTCGTAATCAACGCCTGGTCAAGCGTTTACGAAAAGGGCGAGTGCGCTGAGGGGGACGGTATCGTTATCGGATCGCGAAATCGGCCACATTACTGCCGAGGTCACGAATGAACCTGGGTCATGAACCAGGTTCACGAATGACCCTGCTCAGCCATTCAAATCGGGTCATTTTGAACCGCACCAGGCACGGCCGGCGTGCGACCGAGCCAGTTCTTTCGGCATCGCGGCGCCCGACGTTCACTTCAGCCGCGCGCCTTTCAGCAGGCTGTCCAATTGGCGCCGCTCGGCGGGCGTCATCTGCAGCATGCGCCGTTCGAGCGACTCGGCGACATCCTGCCGCAGACGAAGAGAGGCGTTCTCCTGCGCATAGGGCTTCACGGCCCATGCGTACCCGACGCCCGCGCTCGCGGCGGCAGCCAACGCGAACACTGCCGACACGAGCCACCGTGTCGCCACACCGGGCCAATGGCGGCGTGCATCCTGCTCGCGCCACGCGCGCACTTGCCTGACGGCGTCCTCGGTTTTCTGCAGCCAGCGTTGCTCCTCGGCCAACACGGACCGTAGCGCTTCGTGTCGGGCGAGCGCGTCGAGATCTGATCGCACCCGCCCAATCGCATCGGCTACACACGTGACCTCTGCGTGCAGCGCCTGCACGGCTTCTCGCTGCTTACGAAACATCTCCAGGGCGTTGCTCATCGTCTACCTCCCAGGCATCCAGTCATCACGCTCGGGTTCAGGCTCGTGGTTTCGCGAGGGTCCACCGCCGCCTCCCTCGGGTTGCCGGGACTCGACCTGCGCCAGTTGTGCGCGCGCTGCCTCCAGCGTCGCGATCTCTCGATCGATGGTGCTGATGGCGTTCCGGAGGTCATCGACCTGTGCGGATTGCTCCAGGCGGTCGTGCCCTCGGCCCTTGTGCAGCAGATGGGCGGCGGCCGGGCCGAAATGGGAGCCCGGCTCGCGGTCGATGCCCTGCCGCGCGTAACTGCGATGGTCGACGCGCTCAGAGCGCCCGCGATCTGCCAGCACCTGGTTGGTGAGCGCGGCCCATCGCGCCCGCGTGTGTTCCATCCAGGCAGGTCCGTGCACGGCGCGGCTCTTCGGGGCGCCGCCACGTTCGGGGTCTGCGGCGTTCGCCCGTCGAAACCATTGCTCGGGCGGTCGGGCGATGCCGTCGTTGCTGCGCTCGGAAATCAATACGTGTGCGTGTGGGTTGTGCGCGTGGCCCTCCGCATCTCGACCCGCGTGAATGGCGAGGGTGTACGGCAACTGCTCGCCGTCTGTGAGGCCATGGACGAAGGTGCTCGCCAGCGCGATCTGGGTTTCGTGATCAAGGTCGCGGGGCAACGCGAAATCGGCACTCACGAACAGGCGCCCATTCGCGCGCTCGTGGAGGTCCGCCGCTTCCCAGAATTCCTGCGGATCCTCCTGGGCCCACCCGGGCATGTGATCCGACTCTGTGTAGACCGCCTCGTCGAGATCCCGCTCAGCGAAGTCGCCGGTGCGCGTCACGTAGGCGAACGCCGCGCTCGCCGACGCGCCGCGACTCCGCGACCCGGACCGCACCGAGAGATGGATGCTGCCCGTGCGCATGTCGCGCGCGCGTCCACCGCCCGGGATATGTCGTCGTACCTCATCGAGCTCCATGACTGTGGCTCCTCACTCTCCGGCCAAAGCGCACCACGCGTTTCGGAGAAACGCCAAAGTGCGCCTTTGGCCGGCTGTACGCCGTCCTGCAGGCAGGTGCCCCGCACGCGATCGCAGGATCTTCGGGGGCTTACTTCACGGGCGGGCGTGTCTCGAGCTGCGGAGCGGACGACGCGGCAGGACTCGTGGGCGGCAGATCGAAGGCGGCTCGATCGTGCGGTCGTTCGAGGCGCTGCTCCACCCAGCGCGTGAGCGCGTCCATCGAGCGAAGGGCCGGGACGCCTTCGTGCTGCACGGCGGCGAGCACGGCGCCGCCAATCAGGATCTTGCGACGGGTGTCGCGTTTGCGTTCGGAGTGATTCGCTCGTGCGACGAGACGGGAACGTTCGGCGCGCAGGCGAGCAAGGCGAGTGTCGAGTGACTCAATGCGAGATCGGGTGGGGATGGGCTGTGGCATACGCCGATGGTAAGGGTCACTTTTCGACGGCATCGTGAGTGGCCCGTCACGCGCACACGGTTGAAACCACGTGGTCATCCGTGGAGAAACGTCTTTGGCGCAGAAAGCGCTTGACAGGGTTTCGTGGACCGACGACTCGGCCACGTGATGCGATCGGAAACACCCTAGCCACACGCGCAGTCTCACGCGGAGTGATTCATGTGCGTCGCATGAACGGTGTCGGCGTCGCGTTCATCGTCGGACGGCGATGAGGGCCGATGTCTTCCGGCGCGCATACCGGCGTCACGGGCCGTAGCCCGCAGGGGCCGAGCCTCGCGAGGCGCCCTTGACGCCGGTGAGCACCGGAATAGCCTGTGTCGTCGCCGGACTCGACGAGAACTTGTCGAGAGCCCAGGCGGCTGGGACTCCGGGCATCGTGCGACGTAGGTCGGGCCGGTCGACCATGTCAGGTGGGTCGACTCGCCAGCAACGCATTGAGTGGACTCCGCGCGGGACTTCGCAGGTCCTTCACGACGTGCGTGTAGATCATCGTCGTCTCGACGTTGGCATGACCGAGGTACTCCTGGATCTGCCGGATGTCGACACCTGCGAGCAGGAGATGGGTTGCGAACGAATGTCGCAACGTGTGCACGGACACGGGCTTGTGAATGCCGGCTGCGGTCGCCGCGGCCTTCACCGCTTTCTGCACCAACGAATCACTGACGTGATGGCGTCGTACAACGCCGGCCCTTGGGTCGGTGGACAGCGTGTCGCTCGGGAAGACCCAGAACCAACCCGGTTCGCGCCCCGCGTTCGGGTACTTGCGGTCGATGGCATGCGGGAGCCAGACACCGGCAACCCCGGCGGCTCGGTCCAGACGATGGAGCGCACTTGTCTTGACCAGATGCACTCGCAACTCGTCACGACCGGCATCCGCGAGGAGCGTCGATCGGTCCTTGTCCCCTTTGCCCGATCGCACGAAGACGAGCCCTTGCTCGAAATCCAGGTCCTTCACCCGGAGTTCGCAACACTCCGACGCGCGGAGACCGCCGCCATAGATCAGCCGTGCCATGAGACGGGCGGTGCCGCGGAGCGCACCGAGGAGCGCCGCCGTCTCGGGCACGGTCAGGACCACGGGCAGATGTCGACCGCGTTTGGCCTGGACACCCTCGGTCAATCCATCGACCGTCAGCCCAAGCGCCTCACGACAGAGGAACAACGCCGCACACATCGCCTGGTTCTGGGTGCTCGCCGACACGCCCCGTTTCACGGCCAGGTGGGTGAGGAAGTCGCGCACGCCGTCGGCTGTGATCCGCGGGCGCGTCAGCGCTTGCTGCTCTGCCGCGTAGGCGAACAGACGTCGCACCCAATCGACGTAGCTACACTCGGTCCGGTAGGAATAGTGGCGGAGCCGCAGACGGGACCGGAGCGCGTCGAGTGCCGACAGCGGATCGACCTGCCCGCCCGTGTCGATGACCGCTTGTCCGTCGGTCGCGCGCCAGTCCGTGCGTTCGAGGAAGTTCACGAAGTAGATGCGGCGGGCCTGGTCGGCCCGCCGCATCTAGCCAGTCCTGAGCGCCGTTCCGTTCGAATGCTTCGCAAAACTGCCGCACCCGATCAGCGAGCGGATCACCCGTCGCGGGCGCGGCCAGGAACTGGCGCACGAAGCGCACATAGTAAGGCGCCGCCTTCTGCTTGACCAGGCGCGCCTTGAGCAGGAACTCACCAAACTGTTGGAGCGACGACTCGAGGGCTCGCACGAAGGCCTCCGGAACGGACGTGCAACGGGCACGCCGTACCACACGCGCGTCGGCAACTGTCTGACAGCCGGGGACCTTCAGCACGACCGGGCCCCACGCTCGTTCAGCACGACTTGCTGCTCACGCTGGACAGGTCAACCCCCGTTGCCGCCACTCGCGCCGTTCGAGCACTTGGCGTCTTCCACCAAACACCGGAAATCCGAGATTAGGTCGCGGGCGCCAATCCTCTCGGTCAGGCGGCTGCGATCGGGCCTAAGTTTTTCGTGCAGCGAGGGCTTGACCCTGTTGGGCCAGACCGCCAGAATGGCGCGAACTGACGAGGTGCCGGAGCTTGCTGTAACCGGAGGGGCGGTAGCGCGTACCATCCAATGGCGTCTTCCACCCATACAACGTTAGGCGCAATCTTGAGATGCGGAGAATCAGGGAGCTAGTCGACGCCGTCACTCAAGCGTACCCTCACGATCGCTTCTTCGATCGCTTTGCCGAATCGTGTCGAGAAATTCCAGCTAAAAGCAGATCGTACAGAACGTACGACGACGCCCTCCGGATACTCAACCCAGAGTCTTGGGCAATCCTGAAGGCTAAAGCCGTCGCACACTTCTGCGATCATCGTCCGGGACAACTGAAGCAAGGATTCTTCAATCAGCTTAATGAGGCCTTCGCTTACCGACATCTGGTCCGGCAAGGCTACACCTCGGTCAGGATGCTCCCCGAGTCCGGTAGACGCGCACCCGACATCCACTACGTCGACGGCCGAGTGCGGCGACACTGCGAGGTCAAGACGATTGGCATTTCCGACGCGGAGATCTCAAGGCGAGGGTCCCGGCTGGCTTTCTCAAACGTGTACGCCGAACTCGACCAAGGATTCTTCACGAAGCTGGCAGGCGCCATCGCCGGCGCCAGGAGTCAAATCGAAGCGCAGGGCACGTCCGGCATCGTCTACCTGGTTGTCCTCTGGGATGACATTGCACTGGACATGTACCAACATTACCGGAAGCAGCTGGAGCTGTTCGCACGTGATCGAGCCATCGACGATGTGCACATCAAGGTTGGCTTACGCTTTAATCGACGGATGCGCCTAACAAAGATTTGCAGCCGTCGGCGACGCGCCAAGGGCACCGGATCCGCCGCGGCTGAAATCTAGCGTTAGGCGGGCCAACCAATTCGTCAGGACAACAAATGCAAATTGGTGCGCGAGACGCAGTGAGCGTGACGTTGGTCGTGTTTGTCATTGCGGTGCTTCTTCCCAAGATGCCGACGGCTTCCGGACAATCGGAGGCAGTCTCGGGACGTGTCGAAGGGTCTGTCGTCGATGACTCCGGAACGCCGTTCCCAGGCACTCCGATCACGGTGCTGCCGGAGAAGGGCGGACTCGCCAAGCATCAGTTGACGGACCAGAGCGGCCGCTTCCACATCGACAAGTTGTCGCCAGGCACCTATCGTGTTGACGCGGCGTTACTCGGCTTCGACGGTGTGCGCCAGAATCACGTTCTAGTGAGCCCCGGCTACACCGCTCAACTTAGAGTGGTCTTGCGCGTGCGCCCTATCTGCGAGTGCCTGAACACAGGCGGTCCACCGGTCGGCCCGGCTCGACTATCCGGTCAGGTATTGGATGAGGCTGGCAATCCCTTGCCGCACGCGTGGATGCAGCTGAGAACGTACTTGGACGTCTTCGAGTCCATGAACACCGACGACGAAGGGCGGTTTGAGCTGCGCACCCCGTTGGCGGGAACGTGGCCGCTGACGGCCTCAGACACCGGCTTCGCGCCGGCGACGCAGATAATTTCGTCAACTTCGACGTCGCCGTTGACCTTTCGTCTGAGGTTCATTGGCACAACGGATGTTCCGGTGGTTCAGCGCTTGCGACCGGGCTGCTCGTGCGGGAGCACTTTTCTGGAATCGTTCTAGCGTGCGCATCTGTGTTCAGACGCCGCTGTTCTCGAGGCGTTTTACCGAAAGGCGGCCGCTCGACGCCAAACAGAATTGCTCAAGAGCGCGGGTGGCGACCCCGACCTCTTCGTCACGGTCCGCGGAGGCGGAGGTTCTTTGTCGAGGTCAAGCTTGAAGACCTGTCTAGGGCGAAGCCATACCGAGATCGCCTTGGTCGACAGCAACATGTCCTGTTTCCGTTGATCGAAAGGGAGTTGTCCTGTGACCTATGGCTCTTCACAGTGACGTTCAAGGCACCGCCTAAACTAACCACCGCTTGCAGCCGGCGGCGGCCGGCGCGCGGATGAGCCGTCGCGGCTGAAGCGGCACGTTAGCCACTCTTCCAGCGTCGTCGTTGAGAGCGGGTTGCGGCGAATGTATAGACGAGATCAGTTTGACGCTACGATAACTGAGCGGCTATGAAATCTGCCTTGAATCGAGTCTGTACCTGCCTGTTGGCGCTCCTCGTCGCGAATTCACGATGTGCGCCAATCGCATCTGCACAGATTGTAGAGTGCTTGGGACCGGCGCCGTTCGAGCAAGAAATCTACAACTCCGATCTTGTGTTTGTTGGCAGTCCCGAGTCAGCACCGGTCGGCCGCCAGCTGTCGATTCGAGTACTGACGATTCTCAAAGGACAGGCCGGACCCGCCTCCGTCATTACCGTGGACGGCAGCCCCGCGATCGACTTCCGGTACGCGCCGGGTCGTTCGTACCTCTTCTTCCTAGACGTCGCATCGGACTCGCCTCCGACTGCGTCGCACCGTTTACGCTTCTGCACGCCCACGAGGGAAATTGCAGCCGACAGCCGAGAATTGCTCGACCGTCTTCGACGCATCGTGCACGACCAGTCTCTGACAACCGATCGGCCAACGGTCGGCATTTATCCGCCCATCAGGATCAATGACGCTGTCCCTGTCTGGCCGGTCGAGGCCAGGACTCCACGTGATCAGAGTGTCGAAGCTGTCACGGTGATACTGGAGTTCACCATCACAGCCGAGGGCGTCCCGTCCGGCGTTCATGTCCTGAGATCTGTTCTTGGGTTTGACGCCGCGGCGATAGCCACAGTGCTCAAGTTGAGGTTCATTCCGATGTTAGTTGATGGTGTTCCGACTCCCATCGTGAAGACCGAGGTTGTGAGATTCACACGCTAGTCTGCATCTTTCGCGACTGAATGTTCAAGCGGTGGCTAACCTTGAAATGGAGCCGACGCCCTTCGCAAGCTCTCGCTGTGGGCGGGCGCGGCTCATTTGCGACGTTCAACAACTGAGATTGATTTGATGACGAGCGCGGTCAAAGGGATGTAGCTGTCGCACCAACGGTCACCAGCTGTGGTTGAACCGCGCGACACGCGGCGGCGGTGTGGCAGCGATTGTCTTTGCCACCTTCCGGACGGTTGGCCGCTTCGAGAACGCGATTGAACAGCCGTGGCGTGCTGGTGTTTCGGGCCGGTTCAAATGTCAGAACGCTCATATGCCTGAGTGCGTGTCTTCAAGTTCGCCGATGACTGTCCTCCTCTTCCGCACGGCTGCGTTGCTCCGACTCGCAGGCGGTGCGAGATCCCGATGCTCGGGCTTCGTCAAAGTCAGGACACGAACTACGGCGAGCGTCCTGATTGTGGCCAGCCTCTCGATCGCGCAGGCAACGCTAGTCAGCGCTCCTCTTCCGATTCAGCAAGTGGCCATTGGCGGACGACCGGTGCAATCACCGATGGAGTATGCCGATTGGCACTGCTGTCTCGCCGAGGGACCACCCTTGGTCCTCAGGGTTGTTCGGGGTACGGCTGTCTCCGAGGGTGGCTCCGTTCTCCATGATGTCGAGGTTGGGGTGTTCACTGAACCAGCGCATCATTTTCTCCTGCAGACGAGGAGCGACGAGAAGGGACGGTTTCGCATTCCGCGTCTTCCGCCTGGGAGCTACAGGTTGGTGGCTAGGGCAGACGGATTCGATTCCGGAAATGTTGGGATCAAGGTAGTACTGTGGCCCCGCGGCGGAGTGCGGGCGGCGAAGTCCCTCACGCTCACGATGGCGCTGCCAGCCATAGACGTGTGCAGTTGGTTTTCCTATGCTGAGAAAGCCGAGGCGAACAGGTAGCCTACGTGACCAGCACCAGATTGACGCCTAAGAGTTCGCTGAAAAACGAATGATCATGCGGTCTCTTTTAATCGCGTCCACTCACAACGCGCCGTCATGGTGGGCCTTCAGCCTGCCATGTCCTCGGGCGAGACGGGATCGCCGTGCGGACCGCTCTCATTCTGCGTGTCTCAGGCGAGCGACGCGCGCAAGGCGACGATCCGTTTGATGTTGAACGCGGCGCTCGCAAAGACGAACAGCGTGTCGACATTCGGGAGGCCGCGCAGCTTCACCTTCCGCAGCCCGGCAATCGTCTTGAGCCACGCAAACGCGGGCTCAATGCGGGGGCGTGCGTGTTGACTCATCGCGTAGCCGGGGTGTCGCGTGGTGCGAGCATCGATCGCGCTCCCGCCCCGCCGCGTGTCGTTCTGCGCGACGTGCGGCGTCGTGTCCACCTGCCGCACCTGTTCGACGAAGTCGGCCGTGTCATAGGCCTTGTCGGCTCCGACCGTCCGGTGCCGTGGCGGCGCAAACCGCCAATGCGTACTCAGCATCGTCGTCGCGGCGGCGCGTTCGGCGAACCCGTCGGCCACCGTCGCCTGCGCGTCCACGATCAGCCCGTGGCGATTCTCCATCAGCAGGTGCCCCAGATAGGCCATGCGCGTCTCCGCGTTGTTCGATTTGCGATACGACCGCGCATCGGGATCCGTCGTGGAAGCATGGGTGTCGTTCTTCCGCTCCTGCCCGCGGAAATCGCGGCCGTCTCCATCGGTATCGCCGTCTTTCCGTCGGAAACTCTTCTGACTCGCCCACGCTTCGAGCAGCGTGCCATCCACCGTGAAGTGCTCATCCGACATGAGATCGGACGCGCGTGCGACCACGCGCTGGAAGAAGCTGTGCGCGACGGCGTGCTGCAGCAGCCGGTCGCGGTTCTTCGTGAACACCGTGGGGACCCAGACGGGTTCGTCCATCTCCAGGCCCACGAACCACCGAAACAAGATGTTGTAGTCGAGTTGCTCCATCAGCAGCCGCTCACTCCGAATCGAGTAGAACAGCTGCAGCAACTGCGCGCGCAAGAGACGCTCAGGCGGAATCGACGGCCGGCCGTGCTGCGCATACAGCGCATCGAACTCGCGCGTCATCTCCCGAAGAATCTCGTCAACAAACGTGCGAATGGCCCGGAGCGGGTGATCCGACGGCACGCGCTCCTCGGCGGACACGTAGCTGAACATCGCACGCGGCTGACGGTCGTCTCCTCGCATAGGCGCCATGGTAGTACGCACATACCGACGTGTCGACACCTTGCGATGCGTTTTTCAGCAACCTCCTAACTTCGTCTGGAGTCCGTGCCTCCATCGCTGAGAACCGTGAGAGCCACGCGGCTCAGACGAATCGTGAGCCCGCACGATAGCCCGCGTTGTGGGTGGCCAGGGACTGACCGAGCATACGGAAGCACCCGCTGTCGGACCCCGTGCCAGATTCGGCAGGCTTTGACAGATGAATCTTCATTCCTCGGTTCACACCCTAGTCCGCTGAAGTACAGGTCTTCACTATGTCGATCCGACTCGTAGCCCGTCATGGCGCATCAATCGGGACGATTGCCTGTTGCCTCGTGCTCCTGCCTCCGTTGGCCGCTCTCGGGCATGCGGCCGCTGACTCACACGAATACGTCGTTGTTAAGACACGCAATCGTGTGGCAACTCTCGCCAAAGAGTTGGCGGCGGCAGGCACGAAAACGGATCTCCAAGAGCGGTTCCAGCAGGCATGCTCGTTTGTGGACGTCAACGGTGCTGAAGCTGCGCGCGAGGTGGAACACAGGTGTGAGGAGGCGCGTCGTCAAGGCATTCAGGCATTGGCGATGAAGGAGTCCGATCGCCAGGAAGCAACTGGGAATCGTGTGCTCGCTCGAATTTGGCGCACAGTCGACGAATATGTATCGACGGCAGTCGACCCGAAGCAAGTAGACGCGAATTCCGTTTTCGATGACTTGAAGCGAATCCTGGATCCGCTTGGCGAAGATGCGCAATCGTTGTTCGTCTCCGTTTGGAAGCATGAAGAAAGCGATGGAGCCCGGTCCTCGACCGACGCCAACCGGAAGCCTTCACCGGCGCGCGCTCTCATCGTGGGTGGCGAAATCCATGCTCCGTTCATGCGGAGCTCGGTGACGCTCAGGGCGTACAACGTTGCAGGTCGTCACTTCATGTTGATGGATGTCACCGGCGAGGAGCTGACAGATTATTCCGACGTCTCTACCCGTGAATTGCGCGCAAACGGAGCGACGCTCAGTTCGACAAAGGCTGCCTGGTTCCTGATGTGGGGACAGATGATTGGAGCCAATGGCCCGAATATTCGCATGCGGGCCTATGCCTACAACGGCACGAGATTTCGGCCTGTGTGGGTGCCCGAGGATGAGTGGGGCTACTGGACGGTCACGGTCACGGCCACGGGCTTCGTGGTGGACGGCAACTACTACCACTCTGACAAAGTTCGTCACGACGAGTACGTTCTCGGCGATGGCGGCGTCACGTTGATCCGTTGAGAGCATCGGATCCACGACCCATGGTCGCTGTCGCGTTCGATAAGCGCTGCTCACTCGGATCCGAAACGTTGAAGTGACCTCGGGGTTTTTAGGGAAAGATCATTTGTCTCTGGGGATCCGGTGTAGTGAGCCGGGTGTTTAATCGGGGCATCTCCGCCATGCGTCGATTGTTCCGCCTCTGGATGTTCACGCTTTTCGGGGTTCTGCTGCTACCGGCAGGCGCGTACGCGTGCGAGTGTGCCGGTCCCGCTGAAGCATGCCACGCCGTCTGGGATGCCGATGCCGTGTTCGTCGGACACGTCATTTCGATTTCGACTGACATGCAAGACCGGGTGGCTGAAGTCGCCGTCAATGAACCCTTCAGGGGGATTCAGCTGACGCAGGTACGTCTATCGGCCGGCTTCGGCGGCTTATCCTGCGGGTATGAATTCGAGATGGGCAAGACGTATCTGATTTATGCCTCTCGGTCGCCGGAGGGCCACCTGGCGACTAGCGCGTGCTCGCGCACTCGCCCAGTCGAGGAGGCCGCAGGAGACCTGGCGTACCTCCGTTCTCTGGCGGCGGTCACACCGAGGACGCTCGGTCGGCTGGCGGGCACCATTCACCGGTGGCAGGATCCGCCGCCGTCGGACTACCGATTCGAGGGTCTCCCTAATATTCGCGTGCGTGCCACCGGCGATGGCCGCACCTTCACTGGTGTCAGCAATGGGCGCGGTGAATTCCTGCTCACCCGGCTGCCGCTCGGAACATATGAGGTGCAGGCGCTGTTGCCTGACGGACTTGCCGCCGAGACTCTGACGGAAACGCTGCACGATGCGCAGGGGTGTGAGCCGTTGCATTTCTATGTACGGAATGACAGCCGCATAAGTGGTCGCGTCACCGACGGTCGTGGACGGGGTGTGCCGGGCCTGGCGATCGACTTGGTATTGTCTGACGAAATCGACCGCAGCGACTATGCCAGGCAGCATGTCGAGGGACGAACGGGCAACGATGGGACCTTCGAGATCGGTCTGATTGCGCCGGGCACTTACGCACTGAAAATTATTGGCGGTGACCGCGCCGACGCATCGGTTTCAGCGGTTCTCTATCCTGAACGGAGCCGGAAAGACGGCGCGACAACCATCGTACTCGAGGCACGCAAACGGTTGACGCTCGCGGAGTTCGTGATTCCTGAGGCCCTCTCACTGGTGACGATACGTGGAGTTGTCGTGGATGACGCTGGCCGACCTGTGAAAGGCGCGGAGGTCACTCCTCTGACGCGAGTCCCTCCCAATACGTCGCTCGGGCCGTCGTTGACGACGGACGGTGAAGGCCAGTTTGTGTTTTCACTCTTCGAGAACAGCACCTACGAAGTGTCAGCGAGCCGCACTGCGGCCGGCTCCGACTCACGAATAGAAATGGCCACCGTTCAAGGCACTGCAACGCCGGCCGCGACGGAGTTGCGGATCATCCTTCAACCAGCTCCGTACCGGTGACTCTCATGTGGCGTTGGATGGTTTGGGTAATTTCGATGTGGGCCGTCGTGCTCCCACTCTTGCAGACGCATGCGCGGGCACAGACGGTTGGAGCCGCGCCGCCGGCTGGAGTCATCGTCGGGACGGTCGTCGACGAGTCTGGGCGGCCGGCCGTGGGAGTCACCGTGCAGGCGATTGTGCGCGGCAAACGCTGGAACGGTGCTTACTACGAGATGGTTGTTGGGCGGGCGGACGAGACGGACGACCGAGGGCAGTTCCGCCTACACTCGCTCGCACCTGGCAGTTACGTCGTCGCGGTTGGCGGTCCGGTTCCACCAGGAAGGTCGCCACGCGTCAGTTATCGACGCACCTACAATCCTGGGACGACGACGCTGTCCGACGCGGTGCCTGTTGCTGTCGTGAGCGGCAGAGAGCAGATCACATCGATCAAGCTGGCGCCGACGGTATTTTTTTCGGTCAGCGGCAAGGTGACTACCGATCAAGGTACACCGGGCGTTGCCTTCGATGTGATCCTGAGAGGTGTGCCTGCGACGCTGGGTTATACCGGCGTTCGCGGTGGTTTCATGACAACGGTCGTCTCGACGGCGCGCACAGAAGCAGACGGGACGTTCGAGCTTCTCCGAGTGCCCACGGGCTCTTACACTATGACGGTGAGCAACGGGAACACGAGACAGAAGCGGCCGCTGCAGATCGCCGAGCGATCAATTGAGGTGGGGACAGCGCCGGTCAGCGGCCTGACGATTGACACGGCGTCAGGCGCAACAGTGTCAGGCCGCCTCAAATGGGGAGACCTTGAGCCAGCGCCGTGGCCAACTGATGGAACGTTGCTCGGCAGAATCCGAGCGACCGCGGTTGGCCGTGAGAGTGATATGGGTTCGCCTGATACCGAGGTGAATGCCGACGGAACGTTTCAGTTCACCAGCCTCTACGGGCTGCGCCGCATCCAAGGCGTGGCGCTCCCGTTCAATTGGGCTATCAAGTCGGTCGAGGCGCCGAGCAATGCGATGGTGCATCAGAACCTCGATGTGACGCCAGGACGCAACATCACCGATGTCACAGTCACGGTGACGAAGCGGGTGAGTACGATTTCGGGAACGGTCGTGTCTCGGGAGTCTGCCCCCCCTGGTCCAGCACGTGCTGTATCACCTTCGGTTTTGCTGATGCCCGTTGACCCCACAGATCTCGATCCAATGGGGTGGGGATTTCAGCCTACGCCCGCCCATCCGGATGGGCGAGTGTTGCGATACCAACTCGAACGTGTGCTGCCAGGGACTTACCTGATTGTTGCTATTGATGTCGAGCCTTACCGACTGACCCTGGACGCCGACCTGATGGAGCGAGCCAGGGCGGCGGCCAAGAAGATTGCGCTGGAGCCCGGACCGGTGCGTGTGGAGCTGGAGGTTCTGCAACTGTGGCCCTTCGTCCGGGAGCCAAACGTTCAGTAGGAAGGCGCGCTGATCGTCATCTCTCCCAGAGGGGCTTTCAGAAGGGAAGGAGGGAAGATCCTTGCAATCTTGGGTTGTCATACCGCTGGGGAGGCGACGGCCGGACAAGGCAACCCGTTGGATCGAGGACTCGCGACCGGCGCGAATGTGATGCGTGACTGACTCCTTGCAGGACCATTAGTGCCAATAGGCTCAGCCCCCTTGGCCGATGCTGTGAACGGCCTAACCTGGCATGCAGCCGACAGCGGCTGCTGCTATCGTGAGCCGCTGCCGCTGATGCCCAGCGATGGGTGGAAACACCGGAATAGCCGAACGACGAAGAGCACCGGCGTTGGTGATCGCGGTGGCGGAGCGGGCGGCGGTGGACACGCGGGCATGGCGAACTATCAGCCCGCCTGCCAGGGACCGCTTCAGGCACAGGATCAGCACAAGGTCGTGGAAGTTCAGGTGACGCGCGCGTGGAAGGGCATGGACTGAGACCTCCTCGACCTGCTCTTCGGGAAGGGCTGGATAGCTGATCCGAAAGGACCGGCCAAGTCCGTCGTATTCGCCGACGAGGGCGCTGGACTCGCTCAAGGGCTATTGGCGCGACATTTCCGAAGTGATCGGCCCGGACGTTCACCGCTGAAACAGGACGACCGTGCCATTCTCCGCCCGCTGCCCTGACACCACCGCAGCAAGCTCAGCGTCCCATGCCTCTAAGGCGCGTCTCGCCTCCGCGAGGTAGGAATGCTTGATGTAGTGCTTCGCCGTCACTGTGTAGCGAGCGTGGTTGAGCACCCGCCCGATGACCTCTTCGCTGAACCCGTGCTCAGCGAGGCGCGTGGCGACCGTCCGACGAAGGTCCTTCCAGGTGTAGGTGCCCCCGTGAATCTTCGTTAGCTCACGGTAGTCGTCGGTCCACGCGCTGAGGCCCGGGAAGACGCGCGGCGCGCTCTTGGGAATCTCCTGGCGCCGTCGCTGAAGCGTCGCCAGAGCCGTCGAGGGTAGCGGCACCACATGCGGACGAGCGTTCTTCGTACGGGCTCCTGGAAGCTCCCAGACCGCCTTTTCGAAATCGACCTCACTCCACAGCATCCCATCAACCTCACCCCCTCGCTGACCCAGAAGCAGCCTCAGCCGAACAGCATCCGCTGCTGCGCCAGGGTGTTGCTCGAGGCCCTGCCACAACGCGCGCAATTCATCGTCGGTCAGCACGCGATCTGATGGGCGCTCCTGAAACCGCTTGATCATCCGTGCGGCCGGATGCGCATCGATGAGAGACCGGTCGAGTGCGATGGTGAAGAGCCTCGAGATCACGGCCTGTATCCGGTTGACGCCGACGGTCATGCCCTGCGACACGAGCGTGTCGAGCAGTTCATGCACATGCGCGCGCGTGATCTCGCGGACAGGAAGTGGACCCCAGGCCGGAATCAGGTACTTCTCGGCCTTTGCGATGTCGTTCTGCCAGGTGCGTTTGCGCCCCTTGGCGAACCGCTCGTAGACGCGGACAAGATCGGTGAACGTGAACGCGGGAGCGGCGGCCGGCGTCGTGGGCGTCGGCTCCTCGACGACTCTCTTCTCGGCTCGGCGCTCCTGCGCAGGGTCTCGATGCTCGACATCGACCTCGTGGCGCTTCTCGGTCGCCATTGTCCGCGCTGATGCCAGCGAAAGAGCAGGGTAGGTCCCGAGCGTCAGCCATTGAGGCTTGCCGCCGAGCCGGTAGACGAACGCCCATGTCTTCGAGCCAGAGGGCGTGACGCGCAGGGCGAGACCTCGGGCCTTCGTATCAAAGTAGACCGCACGCGACGCGCTGCGTGCCCCTGAAACGAACCGGTCGGTCAGATTGAGGGTCGGCACGGGCCGACATTAGCCCAGTGTTAGCCCGAAGTCAATTTGGTTGGCGTTGAGCGGCGGTCTGATTGGGGCTTATTCGTTGAAAATATTAGCAAAATATGGTGCCGGGGGCGGGGATCGAACCCACACGCCCCTTGCGGGACCCGGGATTTTAAGTCCCGTGCGTCTGCCAGTTCCGCCACCCCGGCATCAAAGATGACCACGCCGAACCGCACGATTGTACCGAAGTCGCCCAGCGCCAAGACGCACGACATAATCAGGTCGTGCCAACGATTGCTTCCGTCAACACCTCCCTGGGC
>JBEBGB010000975.1:0-1883 GCA_040081675.1 Vicinamibacterales bacterium | reverse complement strand
GTCGAGTTGAGAACCGCGACCAAGGCTGACCTGACCGAGTTGAAGGCCGAGTTGACGACCACGTTGAGAGCGGAGTGGAAGGCAGACCTGGACGCGGCCATTGCTCCGCTCGCGACGAAGGCCGAGGTCAAGGCCGACATCAAGGCCGAGGGTGAACACACCCGCCGACACGTCGACGTCGTGGCCGAGGGGCTGCGCGCTGAGATTCGCCTGATCGCCGACGGACACACCGCGACGCAAGCGAGTAGCAAGGCGACGCGCACGGACCTCGAGCGCGTCCTCGACCAGCACGACAGACGCTTGATGCGCCTGGAGGCCTCGCAGAAACGTCGCTGAACGAGTCGAGAAACCTCGACCGCGCAAGCCGCGCGCTCATGTACGCCGCGGCGGGAACGCTCACGCTCTCACACCTGAAAGCGGACATCCGCGATAGCTGGAGCACGTTCTTCGATCACGAGGCGGACATCGCCTCACGCTGTATGCAGAAATGATGTTCGCGCTACAACCTGGTTCCACCCGCGCCGTCGCGACGGAGTCATGAAGCCGCGAGGACGGACTGGGGCCGTCGTCGCAGCGATTCTGCTTGCAGCCGTCGTCCTGCGCGTAGCGTGGCGCGTCCACATGGGCAGCGACGACTTCTTCGTGAACGGCTACACGTTCTACTACTCAGGCGCCGTTCGCGCTGAACTCGAAGCGCTCGGTACGCCGATTGGCGCGGAACAAATGACGACTTCCAGCCCATCCATCAATCAAGATCTGTCATAATTGATTGACACGACACATGTTAGACGTTTGTCGTACATGCGGACCTGCCCCAGGCCCGCTCGAGGGCGGTTCCTAGGATGGCCGCCTGCCTTACGTGCTCGGATGAGATGGTCCGAGTGCGTCGGACGTTCGTGCAGCGTCTCATCGCTGCCCGCGTCTATCGTTGTGGCACCTGCCAGACGCTCGTACGACGACCCCGTCGACGGGGTCATGCCCTCTCCAGAAGAGTGAGCTGGTTGTTCAGGTCGCACACGACGTGCGTGCGCTGCGGCGGGGCCGCCGTTAAGGCCGCGCCGCCCAGTCGCGGCAACGGCAGGCTCACCGTGATCGAAAGCATTCAACGGTTGATCGGATCGTGGCGGTATCGGTGCCCGTCGTGCAATCTGTCCTACTACGACTGCCGCGCGACGGAATCGCCGCGGCAGCAGAGCCGCAGGGCGACCGCGATGGAGCAGCGACGTCGGAAGCGGTCTGCGCGCGTGACCGCGTCGACGCGAAGCAGCGGATCGGCGCCAGAACTGCCATTCATGGTGGTGCGTATTCGGAAACGCCGTCGAGCGGTCGACCTGGCTACCGCCGAAGCCAACTGACGAGCAAATCGACATGAGCGAGCCGCGACGCTCACCGGGCTTTGCAAGGACAGCGCTCGCGTCGAGAACGAGCCCGCCTCACCGGGTGTCGCCGGTCGACGTCGTTCTCGACGAACAGAAGGCGCTCGTGCTGCAGCCCGACATCGTCTTTGTCGCCGTCGCGCGCGCGGGCATCGTGCGCGACCGCATCTGGGGGGCGCCCGACCTCGTCGTGGAGGTTCTGTCTCCAGGAACGAGGCGTCGAGACACGGTGTACAAGCGGCGCTGGTACCGCCAGTACGGCGTGCGCGAGTACTGGATCATCGACCCCGTGTCCCAGACCGTGGAGGTGTCAGAAGTCAGCGGAACGAACGGTCGCGCTCGTCGAAGGACCGCTCACGGGCGCGGACAGGTGCGCTCGAATGTCCTGGCGGGGTTTGCCGAACCGGTCGCCACCTTCTTCGAGTAGCCACCTGCGTCGCGGCGAGAGTGGCCTCTCACCTCAACCAGTTCTCGACCTCGAGCGCTGGGACTCGCTTGAACTCGGCG
>JBEBGB010000974.1:0-1886 GCA_040081675.1 Vicinamibacterales bacterium | reverse complement strand
ATTGGTCGCTACGCCGACTCGTCAGGCCGCGACGTCTCTGACATTCGCTTCTACGAAGCCTTCGCCGTGTTCAAGGTCGCGGTCGTGATCCAACAGATCTACTTCCGCTTTCGCAGCGGGCAGACCGACGACCCCCGATTTGCTTCCCTGGGCAGCCGTGTGGAGTCGCTCGCTAGGCGCGCCTGGGCGTTGACCCGATGACTGAGACGTCGATGGTCGCGAAACCCGTCGGAGCCATCGTCGACGGCGTCGTCGAGAACGTCGCCATCAGCGTGTCCCTACCTGAATTTGGAGCACATCGGCAGGGTCCCGTGCGCCGGTTTCATCCGGTAGAATGAACGATATGCGCAACCGATTCCCGGGGCTCGCCGTCGTGGCCCTGGCGCTCCTGACTTCGGCGTCTCCACGGGCCGCACAAGCGCCGAAGACCTCCGCAGCGCCGGCGCCGAAGACCGCCGCCGCACAGCCAGCCAGAACGGCAGCGGCACAAACTCCGCGGCCCGCTGCAGCGCAGAAGCTTCCGCCGATCTCGTACATCTGCACGATGGCGGGTGATGAGGACGTGCTCGAAGACAAGCCGGGCGCTTGTCCGAAGTGCAAGATGACACTCCAGCCGATTCGCCTCGATGCGAAGTGGTGGTGTCCTGTGCACCAGGCGCTCGAGGTGCACGACGAGGCTGGCAAGTGCCGACGCGACGGCCGCGACCTGGTGCAAGTCACCGTGTCGGTGTCGTGGACATGCGCTGACGCGCCCGACAAGAAGCTGCTCGAACCCGGCAAGTGCGCGGATGGATCTGCGCGTAAGGTCGGCTACGAGCTGCGCGCGCACGGCGACCACAACCCTCGCCACGGCGGTCAGTTCTTCATGGCGACCGACGCGTGGCACCACATCGAGGGTACCTATCCGCAGAACGGACTGATGCGCGTGTTCTTCTACGACAACTTCACGAAGCCTCTGGCCCTGAGGGGCAAGGGGATGAGTGGTTCGGTCGTCATCCGCGACAAGGCTGACAAGGAAATCGCCACGCTGCCCCTCGCAATCGGACGCATCGGTTCGACGATGGAGGCGACAGTACCGCCGGTGCACGCCGTGCTTCCTCTGCGCGCGACGGTGAAGATGAAGTTCAGCGCGACGATGGCGGAACAGCCGTTCGACTTCACCTTCAACGAATTCTCGAAGGACGCGGCACCGACCGGGACGCCGAGCGGGCCTACGTCCACTCCGCGCCCGACGACAACCGGTGCAGCCAACGCGGCGCCAAAGCCACCGGCGGCTGCAGCCGCCACGCCGTCCACCGCTGTCGCGCCGCCTCCGGCGGCTGCGCCGACCACAGCAGCGGCAACACAGCAAGAAGCATCAGCAGGACCGCCGGATCTGTTCGCGGGTGAAATCGCGCCAATGCCGCCTGCCCTGGCAGCCGCCGTGAACGAAGACGCGTTGCCCAAATCGATCCCCGAACTCGTGGCAGAACTGGCGAACCGGACGGGTCAGGTCGACTCGCTCGTGCGTGAAGGCAATCTCGCAGAAGTGTGGCTTCCCGCCATGGGCACCAAGACCGTGGCGCTCGTGCTCGAGCAGCATGCGTCGGTTCTCTCCGCGCAGAAGCGCGCGATTGTCACCTCGGCGGTGAAGCGCGTCGTATCCTCCGCATGGGAGATCGACGGGTACGGCGACCTCGGAAACAGGACCAAGATTGTCGAGGCATACGAACGTCTCTCGACGGCCGTGGCCGAACTGAAGGCAGCATATGAAGGCATTCGCTAGGTTCGGCTCGCGCCATGCGCGCGTACTCGCATGCGGAACAATCGCGCTGGCCTCGCTCGGCCTCATGTTGACGTCCACCTCGACGACGGTGGACGCGCACAAGGCAAAGACGTCGCCCTAC
>JBEBGB010000230.1:0-7505 GCA_040081675.1 Vicinamibacterales bacterium | reverse complement strand
TCGTGCTCTTTCTCGAGCGCGGGCGGCTCCACGGTGAACGCCTGCACGCGCGCGCCATCGAGTAGCAGCTCTATTTCCTGGGGCTCGCTCAGGCCCTCGATGTGCTCGTTCCGATCCCGCGCCAGTCGAATAGTGATCTCGTACTGGCCATCAACCGGGAACGTGTGACGAACCAGCGCACCGCCGCGTGTACCGAGCGGGAGGCCTTCGACATGCTCCTCCTGCGTCAGGTCCGGTTGGATTCGCACCGTCGAACCGCCCACGGAGAGACCAGGGCGTCCCACCGCGAGCCTGCTGATCTTTTCCGCGGCCGACACGTACCGCTCGAGCAAGGTGGGGGACAGATTGCCAACCGTCACGTTGTCGAAGCCGTAGCTGGACGAATCGCTCGGCAGCAGGGCGTCCACGTCGGGCTCGAGCGTCAGCAGATCGCGGACGGCGTTGCGGTATTCGGTACGCGTGAGCCG
Organism: Vicinamibacterales bacterium; assembly: GCA_040081675.1. Taxonomy (GTDB): domain Bacteria; phylum Acidobacteriota; class Vicinamibacteria; order Vicinamibacterales; family CAVVIG01; genus CAVVIG01. The sequence continues at coordinate 7,038 of JBEBGB010000230.1, read as the reverse complement.
ACGGAACGTCGCCGTTCGCCCGGGGTTCGGCGAGGCCGCGGCCAGACTGTCGAGCGAGGAGTCGAGCGACGTCAGGGCGGTGATGTAAGCACTCTCGTCAGGTCGGCGCGAACCCATGGGCGGCATCTGACGCGCGTGGAGCTTGCGTGCGACTTTCTCCCACACGTCGCGGTGCTCGCCCACCTTCGCGGCGTTGATGGCCGCGAGGTCGAGGTCTCCTGACTTGGTCACGCTGTTGTGACAGGACAGGCAGTAGGTGTTGACCAGAGCGTGATGCGGGGTGCCGGAAGCCGTGCCCTCGATGTGCGGCGCCTGTTGCGCGCCAGGGGTCGTCACGAGTCCGCCAACGGTCACTACGACTGCCGCCGACCAGCGAAGTATGGACGTTCTTCCAGCGTTCAGCATCTACCTCCCCCACCGGGATACTCGAGGGCCGCACGGGCTGGCTCACTTTCACTCCGGCACGTTCCCCAGTCAAGCAATTACAGCGATCCTGTCAACGCCGGCGCCAGGTGTTCACCACAGGGTTTGCACAGGGTAGTCGCCGATCAGCCCGCCCTTCGTGACAAAGCCGAGGCTCTTGCCATGGCTTGCGGCTAAGGGCTCGCCCATGATCCGCGGTCACTGTATTGATCTGGTGGCACACAGGTATTACCTTTGGCCGCATGGAAACGGTGACGCTCAAGCTGGATCGGCGACACATCCAGCGATTGAAAGACCACGCTGCGGCCAGCGGGCGCTCGCAGGCGGCAGTGGTGCGTGACCTGATCGATCGGCATCTCGGGGGCCGGACGCGTTCTCTGCACGACCAGGCCAAGGATCTCTGCGGCGTGATCAACGGCTCGAAGGACACATCAACGCGAAGCCTCAAGGGATATGGCGGCGACTAGGCCAGGCGGACTCGAGATGCTCGGCGAAGCCGCGATAGACTAGCGAACAGCCGACACCCTAATTAGCGTTCAGCCGACCGGCGAACTGTTGATATTACGTGAAATGTCCGGTCGTCGTAGTACGTGAAATGTCCGCTTGGAAGCGGGCTACGGTAACGCTGCGGAGGGGGCATGCAGCGCTACCGGGAGTCCGTGATGGAGCGGGCGATGGAAGTCCAAGAGGTGTTAGTACGGGCCATCGGAGCCAAGTGAGCTGGATCCAGGCGGGGAGATTTTGGGACTCTGTCCCCGGCAGGTGCGCCGGTTGCGGGAACGCTTCGAGACGGATGGCTACAAGGGGCTCTTCGACCGGCGGCGCGAGCCCAGTCCGAAACGCCTTGTCCGTGGAGACGCTGCGTCAGGTGCTGCAGCTGTATCGCGACCAGTATGCCGATTGCAATGTGCAGGAGTTCCACGAGTTGCTCGCCGAGCGGCACAGCATCACGCTCATTTACAGCTGGGTGAAGAAGGCGTTGCAAACGGCAGGCTTGGTGCCGGTCGGGCGTCGGCGTGGGCCGCATCGTCGCCGGCGGGAGCGGCGGCCGCTCCCGGGCATGCTGCTGCACATTGACGCGAGTCGGCACGCGTGGCTGCCGGGGACGCGGATGCATGACCTGGTCAGCGTCAGTGACGATGCGACGAACACGCTGTACTACGCGCGCATAGGGACCGAGACGAGCGCCGGGTGCAAGGCTCAAAGGTGAACGCGATTATACGGGCGGGACAGTAGGGCGCGATGGAGAGTTCCCTCGCCGGGCACGCGCCTCGTGCGACGGGATGGGCTACATCTCGGCGAGCACCGACATCAGCAGAGTCAGCGCCGACTCGCTGCTGACAGTCCTGCGTCTCGCGGATAAGACATCGAATCGATTGCGAGAACTCCTCGCCTTCCACGAGTTCAGTGACGATGGGCGGCGTGCAACCGGAGACATCGGTCCAAATTGACCGTGCCGATCGTCCCGACTGACGGGAAACACCCGACGTTCCTGACCAACCATCCATCGGTTGCTCGCGATCGCGAGATTGGTCCAGAACTGAGATTCAGGCACGGCTTGACGCAGACGCTGCGATCCGGCCGTCCGCGCGTTCTCGGAGAACGTCCATGGCCCACGCCACCTCGAACGGCGTGCCATCCCAGACAGCGATGCTGCTCGCATTGATCACGATGCCTGCCGAGGCGAACCGCGCCGACACGTCGGCGAGCGGGTGCGCGGCGGCCGGCACGGATCCGTCTGGGGCGTGGAGGTCGGACGCACGATCCCACTGCGGCGCGGCCGGCGCAGCCTCGAGTCGCTTCCCGTCGGGACGATGAACCATTAACGATCCTTCGGGGTATTGCGCGAGCGTGAATCCGCCTTCATGTAGCGCGCGATGATGACGTCGGCACAGCAACAGGAGGTTCTCGAGGCAGGTTCTTCCACCATCAATCCAGTGCAAGACATGATGAGCGTCGCAGCGCCGAGCGGAGCAGCCAGGAAACCGGCAGTGCGTGTCGCGTGCAAGCAGGGCACGTCGAGTGGCTGGCGGAATCGTGCGGGTCTTCCGGCCCACGTCGAGCACGGTGCCGCTCGGGTCGTGATGCATCACCACGACCGACGCATCACACGCCAGGCGACGCGACGTTTCCGCCGAAACGTACGTCGCACCATCGGCGACTTCGAGTGCGCCGTCGAACGGACGGGGCTCGGCATCAGACACCTGCTCGTCGCGCGCCAGTCGCGGTGCGTCCTCGCGGCGCGATCTGACTATCGGTGTGAGGGCGTCGCTCGTCGACCGACTCGCCTCAACGTGCAGCACGACCTGGTACCGGTCTCCCGCCGTGCCTCGGTCGAGGGCTGCAGCCAGCGCGATCTCCGCGAGCAGCCCCAGCGCGTCTGCGCGCCGTTGTCCAGACGTCACCTCTTCGGCCATAGCCGCGCCGCTCGGCGCACCAGCCGATTCTCGGAATAGTCGATCGGCCTCCGCATCGAGCGCGCGCCGCACAACGGCACCAATCTCGGGTGTGAGCCGCCCGCGGATGACGACCATCCCATCGTCATCCACCCATGTCGACAGTTCGCGCCGCAGGTGCCGCACTTCTGTTTCTCGGGCCGCCTCCACACGATCAACCCGGCGCCAGGCCCGCACGAACCGCTCGACGTGTGCCGCGGTACCGGCCAACGCCAGGTCCACGAGTAACGCCTCGTTCTGCGGCGTGGCCACGCGTGTGAGCGCGCGCACCTTCGCGTACGAGATCGCGCCGCGCTGCATTGCGGAGCTGACGAGTGGCAACGACGCCAGGGCTTTTGCTACGCGCACTTTTTCGCGGGCGGCGCCGAGGTCGATGCCCGTGCGCCAGTGCAGCCAGTGCGCACACGAGAGGAAGCCGCCGTTCCAGCCCGCGCGTTCGTCGAACTCGCGCAGCAGCACGAGCAGATCGTAGGTGGCGGCGTGCAGCCGTGCCGCGAGTTCCGCGATGGCTTCTCCAAGACCGTCGGTCGAACGCGATCCATCGGGCGCGAACGGAACACGAGAGGCAGGTTGCGAGACCACGTCGAGCGCAGGAGTGGACGTCATACCCGATCGTAGCGCCGCGTTTCTCGTCGCGTCAGGATGACGCCAGCGACCCGATCGCCAGGCGATCCACCGTCGCGCGTGGAGCGGCACGCGATCGTGCGTCCCGCGCGGTCGCTGCGCTCGGGCGCGTCCACCGACACGCGATCACCGGATCGGAACGCGGATGCCGCTCAAAACGTGTCAAGGGGAAAGTGACGAACTTCGGCGATTGCTCGTCAGCTGCGGCTCTGACGATGCCGGCCGAGGCTGCCGCGTGTGCGGGACGCAATGGGCGGCGCACTGCGGCGTATACTCCCCGCCTCGAGCACCCGATCGAGTGGCACGAGTTCCGAGGTGCCGCGGCGTCAGGCAACACATCGTGGAGGTCAACATGCGTCAGGGAACGAGCTCGCTCCGACTTGTCGTGGTCGCGCTGCTCGCCACAGTGGCCATCGTCGCCGGCAGCGGCGTCGGAGGGCAGCAGCCGACTGGAGACCCCTTCTCGACCGCCATCATGAAGCTCAAAGACGGGCTCTACGTGATTCCCGGTTACGACGGAGCAGCCACCGGCGGCAACGTCGCGGTCCGCGTGACGAGCGAAGGCGTCATCGTCGTCGACTCGAAGCTCGCGGCCCTGTACGGCGACATCGTCTCCAAGGTGAAGAGCGTGTCGTCGCAGCCGATCAAATACCTCCTGAACACGCATCAACACTTCGACCACACCGGCAGTAACGCACAGTTCATGAAGACCACTGAGATCCTGATGCACCGCAACGCGCGGGCGAACATGCTCAAGGGCAACCTGCCCGGCGCTGGTCGCATCGTCTTCACCGATCAGCAGTCCGTGTTCCTGGGCGGCGTCGAGGCGCAGATGCGTTACATGGGTCGCGGACACACGAACGGCGACGCGGTGATCTACTTCCCCGATCTTCGGACAGTGCACACCGGCGATCTGGTGGTGTGGGGCAAGCGTTCACAGGGGACCATCCTGACGCCGAATATGGATTACGCAGCGGGGAACGGCAGCGGCAGGGAGTGGGTGGCGACGCTCGACAAACTGCTCGAACTCGACTTCGACACCGCGATTCCCGGTCACGGGCCGATCCTGACCAAAGCCGATGTGCGCGTCTTCAGGACGAAGATGCAGACGCTGAACGAACGGATGGCGGCGTTCGTCAAGGCCGGCGGCAAGAAGGCGGAGGCTGCGGCGAAGATCAAACTCGACGATCTGAACTGGCCGTTTGCGCCAGATGGACTCGATGGGCTGTACGACGAGTGGTCGAAAAGCTGACCGCAGCTATTGGTCGGGACGGTCTGGAGGGTCGGGACGGTTGATTACGCCCCTGGGTTCGGCTCGGCGGGCAAGGCAGGCACAATCCTGGAGCGTCAGCGTCTCATCAGCGACGGCCAGTTCAGGACGACGTTCAGCGGGGCGATGCGGCGGTCGCCTTGAGGGTCCATGATCAGAAAGCGCTGGCCGTCTGGCGACACGGCGTACTGATCGGTTTGAAACGAGAACGCCAGTCGCGTGTCGAACAGCTTGCGCGGCTGGCCGAACTCGGGACTATCGCGCAGCGTGACGTCGACCGCCATCATGGCGCCGCTCGGCGCCAGAAAGAAGAGCTCGCGGCCGTCTCTGCGCCAGCGCGCTTGCACGCCGCCTTCGCGCGAGGCCTGCCACTGCGCATCGGTTGGAGGGAACTTCTTGACGTAGACCTCGTGGCGCCCCGTGTCGTTGACGTTGTACGAAATCCACTTGCCGTCTGGAGAGAACGCCGGCTCGTCAACCCGGCCCGCATTTGCCTTCGCGATGAGCACCGGCGTCACCTTCCCATCGGTGGCTGACACGGCCAGGAGTTCACGCGTCTGATCGGTGTGGTAAACGATGAACTTGCCATCCGGGGACCATGCGTCCATTGAAAGCTGGGGTCCCTGGGATTCACGCAGCAGTCGCTCCGACCCGCCGCTGGCGGACACGATATAAAGATTCTTCTTCCCGGCGCGAACCGAGGCGAAGGCGATCTGCTGGCCGTCCGGCGACCAAGTGCCGTCCGAGTCCTGGCCGGTGCCAAAGGTGAGTCGGGAGGCGACATTGCGCTGTAAGTCTGCCACCCAGAGGTTCTGCGTCCCCGAGAATTCCCGGCGGCCGAACACGAGCCGTCGCGCATCAGGCGACAGCATCATCGTCATATGCGTGTCCGGATCGCCGACGGTGGCCAAAAGGCCCCCGTTTCGATCGAACCACGTGAACCGTGAGAGGCTGTTCGAGACGCTTCGATAGAGCAGCACGCCGGTTTCTGAAACTGAAAGCCAGTTTGGGTTGAACGGGGTAGGGTCCGCGCCATCGGCAACGACCGTTGCCTCGCCAACCAACGCGTTCGTATCGCGGTCGTACTGTTGCGCGGCAACCACCCGGTCCCGACTGAAGACCGCCCAGCCGTTCCCTGCATACCGAAGCAGGGCCTGTCCCTTCACGAGGAGCGTGCGCCCTTCGGTTCCCAAAGTCGCTGCGTAAACGCCGGACGTGTCCGGCGAGCTTGTGCTGACAAAGAACGCGTAGTGCGTGCTGTCGCCGAGGAACGACGGCCGACCGTGCAGAGCTTCGCCGTCAGCGCGCTTCGTGACTGGCGCTACCTCGCCCCCGCGTGCAGGAACACCGAAGATCTCCGAGCCTACGCCCATCGAGAAGAGCATCATCTGACCGTCCGGACTCCATGCGCCAGAGGATGCGGCGCCTCCGGACAATTTCGTGGAACTGAACGTGTCTGTGACGGTTTCCACCACGCCGTTCTCGACGTTGATGCGGCGCAGGCGCGTCCCACTGAAAAACGCGAGGGTCTTGCTATCGGGCGCCCAGAACGGCGAGTACGCATCGTCGGTACCGGCCAGGGCGCGGCTGGTCCCATCGAGCGGACGCAGCCAAAGCCGGATGCCCTCAGCGGTCTGCGCGTTGAACGCGATGTATCTCCCGTCAGGAGAAAGCGCGACCGCTTGCGCATAACCGCCGGGAAGCGCAACGCCGTCCGGCATGTCTACGGTGAGTCGAACGACCGGGGGAGATGCTGCTTCGGGCTCCCGAAGGTGACGAACGACGAGCGGACCGAGCGCCGCGAGCATCGCGGCCGCGACGGCGGACGCCGCCATCCAAATCGGGCGACCACCCGTCTGACGCGATGTCGCATCTGCCAGGATGGTCTCCGAGGCTGGTGACTTCAAGACGTCGTCGATCTCCAGTCGCGCTGCAGCCGCGGAATCGAGGCGGCCCTTGCGATCCTTCTCCAGGCAACGGCGAAGCAGACGCCGGATAATTGGGGGCGTGTCTGCCGGAAGCGCCGCCCAGTCCGGCTCCGCGCGCAGGATGGCCGCAAGCGTGTCGGAGACGTCCTCGCCTTTGAAGGCGCGCGCGCCGGTCAGCATCTCGTAGATCACGGCCCCAAACGCCCAGATATCCGAGCGGGTGTCCAGCACGCGCCCCTTGGCCTGCTCCGGCGACATGTAGGCGGCGGTGCCCAGAATCATCCCGGCCTGTGTCATCGCGGGCGTCGTGATGGTCGGTGACATCGACAAGCCAACC
>JBEBGB010000973.1:0-1894 GCA_040081675.1 Vicinamibacterales bacterium | reverse complement strand
TCCCCGCCCTGGAGATAGGTGACCTTCGGCGCCGTGCCCAGGTCTTCGAGCAGCTTGCTGCCGCGCGTCGACTCGGACAGGCGCGACACTTCGCTTTCCGGATCGTTCAGGTCGCCGAAGACCAGCGCTTTCGACGGGCAGCTCTGCGCGCACGCCGGTGTGATCTCGCCGTCCTCGAGTTCGCGCTTGTCGGCGGCCGCGGTTTCCTTACCGGCAGCAATACGCTGGACGCAGAACGTGCACTTCTCCATCACGCCCACTTCACGGAGTGAGACGTCGGGATTGAGCTGCAGATGCAGCGGCTTCTCCCACACCGGGTTGAAGAAGTCGAAGAACCGCACGTTGTACGGACAGGCATTCGCACAGTAGCGCGTGCCGATACAGCGGTTGTAGACCTGCGCGTTCAACCCTTCATCGTTGTGATGGCTCGCGTAGGTCGGACAGACCGGTTCACACGGCGCCGCATCGCACTGCTGGCACATGACCGGACGAAATTTGACCTTCACCTCGGGAAAGTCGCCTTCGAAGTAGCGTTCGACGCGAATCCAGTGGATGGCGCGGCCGCGTGATGCCTGCAGGTCGCCCACGGTAGGAATGTTGTTTTCGGCGCGACACGCGATGACGCATGCCTCGCATCCCGTGCACCGGTCGAGATCGACCGTCATGCCCCAACGATGGGCCATTACCTGTACTCCCCTTCGTGCGGGTGTTCCCGCAGCTCTCCACGAGCGGAGAACATGATGAGCGATCCGTCCGGCTCACCCGCGCGCGCGACCTTCACCCGGGTCGCTGCCCAGGCCAGCGTGCCGGTTTCGGCGTGCGCCACTGCGGCGAGAATGTCGAGAGGGTTACTGCCACGCTTCGACGCGAAGCGTGTGAAGTTCGTGTGTCCCTGACCGACGGGCATGGCAATGATGTCAGGCGAGAGTCCGGGATTGATGAACGCCGGCACGCGAAGCGACCCGACGCTCGAGGTCACTTCCACCAGGTCGCCCAGCCCGATGCCGAGGCGCTCAGCCGTCTTCGGATTCAGCTCGACCCAGCTTGTCCACATGGCTGACGTCATCGGGTCGGGCAATTCCTGCAGCCACGGCAAATGCGCGAGCGAGCCGTCGAGAAACGACGCCGATGCGTATGGCAGGAACATGAACGGATACTCGGTGGCATCGCCGTCGAACGTTGGTGCCGCATACTTCGCGGTCGGCGCCTTCGGGTCCGCCGGTGTCGGCTGAACGGCGACGGCCTTGGGCAGGTCGCCCCACCACCCGGCCTGTTTCTGCGCGGTCGTCCACGCTGCCTCTCCGAGGGGCGCGAGCGTCGCCTTCAACATCTCGTCGTAGGTTTGCCACGGCAGTTCGAGCGGCTTCTGCAGCTTGCGCGACACCTCGAGCAACACATCGCCGGTGGCGCGCGTCTGAAACAGCGGCTTCATGGCAGGAGGCGCGATGCTCACAACGCCCTGAATCGAGCCGGACTCGGGTGCCGCATCGGCCCACGACTCGAGGAACGAGTGATCGGGCAGGATGAGATCGGCCAGTGCGCTGGTCTCGTCCACAAACTGCGCGAACGACACGATGAATGGCACCTTCTCGAACGCCTCACGCACTTTCCAGGCGCGGGGCGCCGTGTGCAGCGGGTTGGCATCGTCAACGATGAGGACGCGAGGAGCTGCGCCCGCCGCCAGTTGCGCGAGCGTGCGACGTTCGCCCGCCTGCGGACGGTTCAGTTGCGGTGTGAAGAACACGCCGCCCTTCTGTCCCACCGCACCGAGCAGCTGATTCAGCGCATTCACGGCGAGCGCGGTGAACAACCCGTTCGTGTGGGCGAGCGGCACGCCGCCCACAATGGCCACCGCTGGACCTCGCTCTGCAATCTCCTTGGCAACTGTCTCTTA
>JBEBGB010000972.1:0-1894 GCA_040081675.1 Vicinamibacterales bacterium | reverse complement strand
ATACGGATTGGCAGGGTCGGTGGCCGCCAGTGCAACAACGACTGGCTCGTCTTGGCTGTCTCGAAGCGCACGCACCAGGTCCAACGCTCCAGGCACGGCAAACTGCATGGCGCCAAGGCCCGCCACGAAATAGCCACGTCGAATGCGTCCACTCTCCTCCATGGCTTTGAGCACCGAATAGAGGACGCCGTAGCCGCCGGCCAGGGACTCAGCAGCCACCGATTCGCGTGTGAGGATGCCGTGCCGATTGAGCAGTTGTTGCGTCGTTGCCGCAGCCCAAGTGGTGGTATCCCGTTGCCCTTGAGCCTTCGCGGCAATGGTGCCCCGTTCCAAACGTACGTGCTCGAGACCTGGTGGCGCGATCAACGACCAGCGTCCCTCGGCCGAAGCCGGCACGTGCCGTCTGGAACGGAAGGACGGCGTCGTACGATTCGCACGCTTGCGCGACGACACTCGAGCGCGGGTGAACGCGCGAAGCACGTGGGCCGTGTCGTTGGTCACCAGGCCTCGCCACACCAGGTTCCAGAGGGCGTCGACTGTTTCGGCGGGGTAGCCGCCACCGACCAAGTCGTGGAGTGGTCCAAAGAACGACGCGCCTCGCACACCGAGGGTTTCGAGGATGTGCCGTTCGCGTTCGGAGACCTCAGGCTGACCAGCCTCCGTCGTGCCTGCAGCGGCGCGTCGAGGCGTTCGCGAAGAAGGAAGTCGGACGTCGCCTCTCGGCGGCAGCAGGCGAGGCATCTGGTCGGTCAGAAACAACGCCACACGACCGTCGCGATCGCCGAGCGGTTCGACGCCGACCCACACCACCTCTCCCGCCCCAATCACAGCATCGAGGTCGCCCGGCTCGTACGGATCGAGGCGCGCGGCAAGGATCTCGGTCTCGAGAATCGACGCCGGCAACGGCGCCCCTTGAAGCTGTTCGACTACGTCGAGCAGCGCGTCAGCGCCGCGTCGCTTCTTCGACACGCCTTGCCAGGTAACCGCGAACCGCCCGAGCGCCGCCTGGTCAACGGGCTCGACCTCTTTGCGAAGCTTGGCGAGGGACCGCCGTCGAATCATGCGAAGGACGCCCGCCTCGGTCCACTCGCGTCGCGAACCTCCAGGTCTGAACTCGCCCTCGAGTAGCCGGTTCTCCGCGGTGAGTCGTAGAAGCACCGCCTCAGCCGCTTGAACGCTCAAGCCATATCGGCCCGCGAAGTCTGAAGCGGGAAACGGTGCGTGGGTCCGCGCATAGCGGAGCGCAAGGTCGCCGAGCGGATCCCGAACAGGAGCCAGCAGCGCCTCTGGCACACCTCGCGGCAGCGGGACACCCAGACCGTCACGAAATCGCGCGGCGTCCTCCACCGCGACGTGCCGAGCGTCTCCGCCAACTCGCATCGCGAGAGCGCGGCGCGTGCGCACCAGCACCGGCGCCGCGTCACGCGCCTCTGGTGTCGAGGTTCGCGCGGCAATCTCGATGGTGCTCAAATCACCAAGCGCGATCAGCATGTCGTGCACGGCGTCGACGCTGCGCGCGTGAAACTTCGGATCGAGCCGCTGCAACTGCCGCTCGACGTCGTCGAGCGAGTCGGCATCGAGCAACTCGCGCAGCTCGGCGTCGCCCATCAGCTCTCGGAGTTGCGCCTGGTCGACGGCCAACGCCTGAGCTCGGCGTTCGGCCAGCGGCGCGTCTCCGTCGTAGAGAAAGCTTGCGACGTAGCTGAAGAGCAGAGACGCGGCGAAGGGCGACGGCGTGTCGCTGTCGACCGTGACGACGCGAATGCGCCGGCGACTCACGTCGTTCAGCGTCTCGACAAGCGCGGGCATGTCGAAGTGGTCGCGCAGACACTCGCGATAGGTCTCGAGCAGCACCGGGAACGAGCCGTACCTCGAAGCGACGGCAAGCAGATCC
>JBEBGB010000971.1:0-1895 GCA_040081675.1 Vicinamibacterales bacterium | reverse complement strand
GGAGCCTGCATCGTCAGAGCGACCCCGTCGCACGGCCTGACACAGTCGCCGCGGTCGATCCCTGTCACGCGGCCGTTCTCGATGACGACCTCGCGCACCGGCGCATTGAGGTGGATCCGTCCGCCCGCCGCCTCGATCCGTCGTGCAAGCGCGTCGAGGAGAGCCTTGTACCCGCCCACGATGTGTCCGGCCTGCTGCCGCTGCGCCACGCCTCGGCGCGTCGTCTCGGTGCGAGCGAAACGCGACCAGATCCAGGTGGCGCGCACATCGTCCCAGCGACCGTCGAATTTTGCCCGCAACATCGGCAGCCACAGCGCTTCGAACACGCGGTGCCCACCGTGTCGGCGCAGCCAGGCTTCGATCGGCTGGCTCTCGAGTTCGCGCCAGTCGCGAACGCGTTGCGCCGCCATCACGGTCCAGGCGAGCCGGAGTCTGTCGACGGGCGCAAGCGGTGGAAATCGAAGCAAGTCCACCGGGGTACTCATCGAATGCGTGGCGCCTCCAATGAAGACGCCCGTTTTGATGTCCGCGAAGCGCAGTCGATCGTCGAGCCCGACCTCATGACAGAGCGTGCGCAAGTGCTCGTCGGTTGGCAGAATGGCGTGGTAGAAGCGATCCACTTCCACGCCGTCGGGCAGAACGAGCGGACCGGCGAGCCCGCCGAGCACACCGCTGGCTTCGAAAATCTCCACCGTTGCGCCGGCAGCGGACAGGAGATATCCAAGCGTGACGCCCATGATCCCGCCGCCGACGATGCCAATCCTGGACCCTGGGGTCATGAGCGCTATGACCGTTCGGAGAGCTGAATCGCTGCCGCACTGGCGGGGACGGAATCCACCCGGGCCTCGTGGGTGACCGGCGGCAGCTTGGATGTTTCCATCTGCTCGAGGAGGCTGACGATGCGATGCGCGGCGCGTCCGTCGCCGAAGATCTGGGCGGGTGCGGACGACGGAGTCGCTGACCACCAGTTCGCCCGTACTCGCTCGGCGTCGACTCCGACCAGCGTGTTCCAACCGCCCTCGAGTGTCTCTTCCCACTCGGTCGCCTCGCGAAACGTCAGACACCGCACGCCGAGACAGAACGCTTCCCGCTGAACGCCGCCCGAATCGGTGGCGACAAGGCGGGCCGAGCGCTCGAGCGCCAGCATGTCCAGATACGACGTGGGCGGAAGCGCCCTGACGTGAGGCCCGAGCGACAGGCCAGATCGCTCGAGAGCCGCACGACAGCGCGGGTGCACCGGAAAGACAATCGAGTCGTCGAGGTCATTGAGCGTGTCGACGAGCGCAGCCAGACGCAGTGGATCATCCGTGTTGGCGGCACGATGGATCGTGACGAGCGTGTAGCCACCAGTCCTGAGGCCGAGTTGTGCGAGCACGTCGGAACGCTCTTCGGCGATTGGCAGGGCAAGCCGCAATGCATCGAGCATCACATCCCCCACCCAGTGAACCGATCCGACGATGCCCTCCGCGGCGAGCCGCTTCACGGCCGTGCGACTCGCGCACAAGTGAAGATCGGCGAGACGGTCGGCCACCAGGCGGTTCACTTCTTCCGGCTCCGACCGCACGTAGCTGCGCTCGCCGGCTTCCACATGAGCGAGCGGTACGCCGAGCTTGCTCGCGGCAAGGGCTCCGGCCAAGGTCGAGTTCGTATCCCCCCGGACCATCACCAGGTCGGGCTGCTCGCTGGCGATGACCGACTCGAGGTTCTCGAGCATTCGACCGGTCTGCCAGCCGTGGGTGCCAGATCCGATCCCGAGCGAGTGATCGGGCGTCGGTAGTCCCAGTTGCTCGAAGAAGGACTGAGACATCGCGTGGTCGTAGTGCTGCCCTGTGTGCACGAGCACTTCGGTGTGACGCTCTCGCAGCAGGCGGCTAATCGGCCATGCCTGCACGAAC
>JBEBGB010000017.1:0-26318 GCA_040081675.1 Vicinamibacterales bacterium | reverse complement strand
GTCCACGAGTTCGCGGATCGCGAGATTCGGCCCCTGGTTCGCCAGATGGACGAACACGCGAAGATGCCGGCGTCACTACTCGAGCGGCTCTTCGACCTGGGCGTCATGGGCATCGAGATCCCGGACGCGTACGGCGGCGCCGGCGGCACGTTCTTTCACTCTGTGCTCGCCGTCGAAGCGTTGTCAGCGGTCGACCCGGCCGTCGGCGTGGTGGTCGACGTGCAGAACACCCTCGTCATCAATGCGCTCCTGCGGTGGGCCACCGACGAGCAGCGCCAGCGGTTCCTGCCCAGGCTGGCGTCGAACACGATAGGCGCCTACGCCTTGTCGGAAGCAGGTTCGGGCAGCGACGCGTTCGCGCTGACAACACGAGCCGTGCGTGCGGGCGACGACTGGGTACTCACCGGACGCAAGCTCTGGATCACGAACGGCAGCGAGGCCGGTCTCTTCGTCGTGTTCGCGAATGCCAATCCTGACGCCGGCTACCGCGGCATTACCGCCTTCATCGTCGAGCGAGACACGCCTGGCTTCAGCGTCGGCAAGAAGGAAGACAAACTGGGTATTCGCGCCAGCAGCACGTGCGAGCTGCTCTTCGACGAGTGCCACGTGCCGTCAGCGAACGTCCTCGGCGAAATCGGCAAGGGTTACCGCGCCGCGATCGAAACGCTCAACGAGGGGCGCATCGGAATCGGCGCGCAAATGGTCGGCCTCGCCCAGGGAGCCCTCGATCACGCGATACGACACACGCGCGAGCGGAAACAGTTCGGAAAAGCGATTGCGGAATTCCAGGCGGTGCAGCATCAGCTTGCGCGCGCGGCGGCGGATGTACACGCGGCGCGGCTCATGGTCTACGAGGCCGCGAGATTGCGGGACGCGAAGGCGCCGTTTCTCACCGAAGCGGCCATGTGCAAGCTGGTCTCGTCAGAGACCGCGGAACGTGTGGCGTCGCTCGCGATCAACTTGTTCGGTGGCTACGGGTTCGTGAAGGATTACCCGGTCGAGAAGCTCTACCGCGACGCGAAGATCGGTCAGATCTACGAGGGCACGTCCAACCTGCAGCTGCAGACCATCGCGAAGCAGATTTTAGGCAGCTAGCGCGCTTCACAGGTGGCCGTGCGCAAGTCTTGAACCGCGACAGGCCCTACGAGCGCGTTTCACGAAAGCACTACCACGGAGGCCACGGAGACGAACGGAAGACACGGCTCATTTGGCTCGGATTCTCCGTGTTCTCGGTTCCGCTCTGTGTCCTCTGTGGTAGAGCCTTTGGTCATTTGCAACCAGCTCTACGGAGGTTCGCGATGCGTGACACCTATCTGGCCGATATTCGGCGATCGTTCCGGAACTATCGTCACCTGGCAGAGACTGCGCTGGCGCAACTCGACGAGGGACAGCTGACGGCGACGCTGGGAACCGACGACAACAGCATCGCGATCATCATGCAGCATGTCGCTGGTAATCTGCGCTCACGCTTCACCGACTTTCTGACGGCCGACGGAGAGAAGCCAGACCGCGATCGCGACGCGGAGTTCGAGAGCCATCCTGGCCTCAGCCGCGACGCACTCATGGCTGATTGGAATTCAGCGTGGGACGTACTGCTGTACGAGATCGACGCGTTGACACCGGCCGACCTCGATCGAACCGTCCACATCCGTCGAGAACCGTTCGCTGTCGTCGAGGCGCTGGACCGTTCGGTGACGCACATCGCCTATCACGTCGGACAGATAGTGTTTCTGGCAAAACACCTCATGGGAGCGAACTGGACCTCGCTCAGCATCCCCAAGGGACGCTCGAGGGAGACTGGCATGGGCACGTTCAAGAAGGGATTTGTGCCTACTGCGGGCAAGCCCGCGACTTAGAGTGCGTTTCAAAACTAAAGCACTACCACGGAGGCCACGGAGACGAACGGAAGACACGGCTCATTTGGCTCGGATTCTCCGTGCTCGGTTCCGCTCTGTGTGCTCTGTAGTAGAGCGTTTGGTCTCTTTTTGGCAACCGGCTCTTAGACGAACAGCGCGCTAGACGTTCGAGAGGATGTCGCGCGCGATGATCATGCGCTGCGCTTCGGACGTGCCCTGATAGATCTCCGTCGCTCGAACGTCGCGGAACAGGCGTTCGATCGTCGAGCCTCGTCGATAGCCTTCGGACGCCATGATCTGCATCGCGCGGTCAGCGGCACGGTGCGCGGCTTCTGACGCCGCGAGCTTGGCCATCGACGACTCGATGCGCGACCGCTCCTGGCGATCTTTTGCGTCGGCCGCCTTCCACGTCAGCATGCGCGCGGCTTCGAGCTCGGTGGCCACATCCGCCAGCATCCACTGGATGGCTTCATGGCTGGCAATCGCCTTCCCGAACGTCTGTCGAACCTTGGCGTAACGAATGGCTTCGGCGATGGCTGCCCCCCCGATGCCGAGCGCCTGCGCCGCGATGCCGACACGTCCGCCCTGCAGCGCCCACATGGCAAGTCGAAACCCTTGATCGACCGATCCGAGCACGTGGTCGTCGCCGACCTCCACGTCCAGGTCGAGATCCATGCAGCCCAGACCGCGCACCCCGAGTGAATCGGCCCGCGCCGTCTTCGTGATCCCCGTCAAGGTGCTCGGCACCAGGAACGCCGTGACGCCCAGCCCCCTCAGGCCTGGCCTCGTGGATGCGAACACGATGAAGAGCGATGCGGCGTCTGCATTGGCCACCCACACCTTCTTGCCGACGATGCGATATCCGCCGGCGATGCGTTCAGCACGCGTGCGCTGATTGGCGGCGTCGGTGCCCGCGTCCACTTCGGACAGTGCGAACGCACCGATCGCGTTTCCCGCGGCGAGGCGTCCGAGCCAGGCGTCCTTCTGCGGAGCACGACCCGCATGCGCGATCACTTCCGCAACGAGTGAGTGGTGGACAACCAGTGACACAGCGACTGTCGCACTCGCCTGCGCAATCGCTTCGATCGCCAGGGCGTAGTGAACGTAATCGAGACCAAGACCGCCCCACTGCTGCGGCACGGTGATGCCGAGCAGTCCACGGTCGGCCGCGACGCGAAGCACGTCCTGCGGAAAGACGCCAGACTCGTCGATCCCCGCGGCGCGCGGCGCCACCACCTGCGTCGCGAATTCCGTCACCGAGTCGAGGAAGGTTCGCTGGCTATCGTTCTGTTCGAGAATCATCCCGCTCCTGTCACATTCGAGGATGAATGGCGTCAGCTCCGAGCGTTGAGCAGACGCGCGAAGATCGGGCGGAGTCGCCTGGCCGTGTCGTCCATCTGCTCCGGCAGCACCCGGGTCTGACCGACGACCGACATGAAGTTGGTGTCGCCGGTCCAGCGCGGCACGAGGTGCACGTGCAGATGATCGGCGATGCCCGCGCCGGCCGCTCGACCCAGGTTGATGCCGACGTTGATCCCTTCGGGGCGGTACGCCTCGGTCAGCGCCGACTCTGCATCGCGGGTGAACTGCATCAGTTCCGACAGTTCGTCGGCAGTCGCCAGCGCCAATGACGCAATGTGGCGACGGGGCACCACCATCAGGTGTCCATTGTTGTACGGGTACAGGTTCAGGATGACGTAGCACGCACGTCCGTGAGCGAGGACGAGGTCATCGCGCGACAGATCACCAACGCTCTGCTGGGGAATCGAAACGCTGCAGAAGATGCACGCGGGTGACGGCGTCGATGTGCTCGTCACGTAGGCCAGCCTCCACGGGGACCAGAGACGTTGCATGCTGTCGCCATCTGCGCTCACCCTACAAGTGTAAGCCGTTCAGCGTGCGATCGGCCGTGCGGGCGCCGCTCAATGCGACCGTCCGGGCGTTGGCTGGTGGCCTAGACGGCGAGGGCGTCCGGAGGCGCGGACCCGTTGGGTGATTCTTCGGACTCGCGGTTGATCAGATCCTTCAGTTCCTTGCCCGGCTTGAAGTACGGCACCTTCTTCGGTGGCACGTCAACCTTGTCGCCGGTCTTCGGGTTCCTGCCCTTGCGGGGCTCGCGCTTGCGGAGGCGAAAGCTGCCGAAGCCACGCAGCTCGATCTTCTCGCCACGGTGCAGGGCGTCGATGATGGTCTTGAACACCGTATCGACGATGACTTCGGAGTGCTTCTTGGTGAGGTCCGATACCCGCGAGACTTCCTCGACGAGCTCGGCCTTGGTCATGCTTCCGCCGGTCATAGTGATCCTTGCGGGCTATAGGCGATGGGCGGAAGGCGATGGGCACAGCCGTCGCATTCGTAACCGAATGCAGCGTGCAATGCCTACCGCCAACCGCCTATCGCCCACCGCCTAACGGTTGTTCCGGAAGTGGTCGCCGAGCGTCGCCGATCCGTCGCCGGACGACTCCTGGTAGCTCTCCCAGTCGGCGCGGAACTCGTCGGACTTCAGCGCACGGATCGAGAGACCGATCTTCCGTTCTTCCGGTGCGAGCTTGATGATCTTCATCTGGTAGGTCTCGCCCACCTTCAGGTCGATCTTCTCGTCGTCCTTACCGGTCTGACGCGAGTCGTCGAACTCCGACACGTGAATGAGGCCTTCGATGCCTTCGTCCAGTTCGACAAACGCACCGAAGTTGGTCATGCGGACCACTTTGCCGTCGATGGTGGTGCCCACCTGATGTCGGGAGAAGAAGTCGTCCCAGATGTCGGTGGCGAGTTGCTTCAGACCAAGCGACAGCCGCTGGTTCTCGGCGTCGATGTTGAGCACCATCGCGTCCACCACGTCGCCCTTCTTCAGGACTTCCGACGGGTGCTTGATGCGCTTGCTCCACGACATGTCGGAGATATGAATCAGGCCGTCGATATCCTCCTCGACTTCGACGAACGCGCCGAACTCGGTGAGGTTGCGGACCTTGCCCTGAATCTTCGAGCCGACGGGGTACTTCTCGGCGAGGTCGTGCCACGGGTTGCTCTCGACCTGCTTGAGGCCGAGCGAGATGCGCCTGGCTGTCGGATCGACGCCGAGCACCATCGCATCCACCGAGTCGCCGACGTTCAGGATCTTCGACGGGTGCTTGACCCGCTTGCTCCAGGACATCTCCGACACGTGAATGAGACCCTCGACACCCGACTCGAGTTCGACGAACGCACCGTAGTCGGTGAGGCTGACCACCTTGCCGCTCATGCGCGCGCCGACCGGGTAGCGGTCCATGACGTTCGCCCACGGATCGGTGATGAGCTGCTTGTGACCGAGTGACACGCGCTCGGTGGCTGCGTCGTACTTCAGGACGATGACATCGATCTCGTCATTGACCTTGAAGAGTTCCGACGGGTGACCCACGCGTCCCCAGGACATGTCCGTGATGTGCAGCAGACCGTCGATGCCGCCCAGGTCGATGAAGGCGCCGTAGTCGGTGATGTTCTTGACCACACCGCGCAGCACCTTGCCCTCGGCCAACGTCTCGAGCGTGTGCTTCTTCTTCTCGGCGTTCTCTTCCTCGAGCAGCGCCTTGCGCGACAGCACAATGTTGCCGCGCTTCTTGTTGACCTTGATGACGCGCATGCGGAGCTCTTGTCCGCGAAGCGCATCCAGGTTGCGCACGGGGCGCACGTCGATCTGGCTGCCGGGCAGGAACGCCCGCACGCCGATGTCCACCGCAAGTCCGCCCTTGATGCGTTCGATCACGCGGCCGATGACGACCTTGCGCTCGACGTAGGCCTTCTCGACCTCGTCCCAGATCTTCATCTTCTCGGCTTTTTCGCGGGAGAGCACGACGTAGCCGTCGCGGTCCTCCGTCCGCTCGAGCAGGACATCGACGATGTCACCTGCCTCGACGGTGACCTGTCCGGTCTCGTCCACGAACTCGCTCACCGCGATGATGCCTTCCGACTTGTAACCGACGTCTACGATGACTTCCGAGGCGGTCACCTTGAGCACGGTGCCCTTGACCACTTCGCCTTCCGCGATGTTCCGGAAGCTGTTATCGTAGGAATCCAACATTCGGGCGTATTCTTCGGGGTCGATCTGATCGTCGTCGTCGCGCGGAAGGGCCTTCAGCCCGCCGCCGCGATCACTACGCTCCGCACGTTCGAGCGTTCCCGCAGCGCCCTTCATCGGACCTGGAGTCTGCTCGTCTTCAACGTTTGCCATGCCTTACGCACTCCTCTTGTCGTTGCACGAGCGGGCCGAACAATGTCGGACACACACGTGCACCTGCCGGCGTTGGTAGCGGGGTCCGGCGGCCCGCAATTTCGGTCAGCAGGAGCAAGAAAGCGCCCTTCTGATTTCCGATAAGCATCAGAGAATACTTCACTTACCGGTACACGTCAAGGTTCCCAAAGGATCTCCATCATGGCAAAGCGCGGAGTGGGTCGGTCGCCAAAGGCGACCGCGTCAAACAAGAAATCCAAAACGGGTCGAACGGTGTCGGGACGTGCCGCGGCTGGCGCCAAGGCCAGCACCTCGTCGAAGTCTGGCACGCGGGGAGCCAAGACGGCCGGAGTGGGGAAAATAGTGCGGAAAGCCGCGAAGTCCAAGACCACCGGGCGGCCCAGCACCCGAAAGGCGGCGAAGGTCGCTGCGCGCCCGGCCAAGACACTGCCCACTCCGACCCGGAAGGCTAGTCCGAAGCGAAAGGCCATCGCCAAACCGAAGGCCAAACCGGCGCCCAAGACTCGGGTGAAACAGGTGTCGGTTGCCGCTCCCGCGAAGGTCGCGCCTGCCCCACCGGCACGTCCCAGGGCCGCTCGCCCGAAGCACGCCCCGAAGGACCCTCGGCCTATCGTCCAGTCTCCGCCGTCGTCGTTGGACATGATCCGGCGTGGCACAGCAGCCAGAACCGGCCGCGCCGAGATCGCCGAGTCGCGCGCCGACCACGCCACGATGACGCCGTCCATTACGGGTGGCGACGTCGATGCGAGTGTCGAAGACGCCTACTTCACCGGGGACGAAGCCCCGGGCGGTGACAACCCGACGCCGGACCAGGACATCGTGGATGACATCGGCAAAGCGCTGGGCGTGGAGTATCAGGACAACGAAGAGCTGCGTGGCAGCGATAAGGTCGCCGATCGCGACAAGCACCGATGGGAACTCGACCCGGCGTCGGCGGAAGACTACAGGGACCGGAAATAGGGTCGGGACGGTCAGGGCGGGCCGGGCGAGCGGGAAAGCCGGGAGGGCCGGGAAAGCCTGGACGGGCAGGACGGACGAGCAGGAGGCCAAAAGCTCTACCACTGAGGCCACGGACGACAAACACGGAGGTCACCGCTCTCACGCATTGGGCGGGCAGCGGACCGGAGGCTATACCCAGAGCCTGAAGCCCGAAGCCTAGAGCCTGGCGTTCTGTTCGTTCCCGTGCAGCTTCCCGCGCACAACCCCCATGACGCGAGCCACGACTTCGTCGATTGGGGCTCCGGTCGTGTCGATCACGGTCGCATCAGCAGCGGCATAGAGCGGAGACGCCGCTCTCGTCGAATCGCTGCGATCGCGTTCGCTGAGCAGCGTGGCCACGTCGGCAATGGCTGCCGGGCCGCTGTGCGCAGGGTCCAGCGCGCGCCGCCGTGCGCGCTCGTCAGCCGACGCATCGAGATACAGCTTCACGTCTGCGGTCGGGAACACGACCGTTCCGATGTCGCGCCCCTCCATGACGATGCCACGGTTCGCCCCGAGCGCTCGCTGCCGATCGACGAGGATGGTGCGGACACGGGGCAATCGTGCAACTGCGGCTGCGGCAGCATCAATGTCCGGAGTCCGAATGGCGCGTGTCACGTCCGCCCCGTCTATGGTCACGAGCGACGCCGAGATCTCGATGGTGGAGGCTTCAGCAATGCCCACCACCCCCGACTCGTCGTCTAACGGCACGCCGAGCTGAATCGCCTTCCAGCCGACGGCACGGTACATGGCGCCGCTGTCGACGTGGAGATAGCCAAGCTCAGATGCGAGAGCTCGCGCAATGGTGCCTTTGCCCACGCCGGATGGGCCGTCAATCGCGATGATCAGCTTTCGCATAGGGCGTCGGATAGTAGGATACGAAAACAGCGCAAGCTAGCGAGGCTACGCCTCAGAAGGTCGAGCATGTCGGGGGCGCTGCCTCGCTAGAACCCCCTACTACGTTTGCCCGGCTTTGCCGGGCGGTCGTCTTGACCGGATCCAAGACTTGACTCATTCGCGACAGATTCGGCCGGTCAAGACTCCTAGAGGCACAGTGTGGAACGACTTCAGAAAATTCTATCGCAGGCTGGCATCGCTTCGCGGCGCGCATCCGAGCAATTGATGCTCGAAGGGCGCGTGACCGTGAACGGCGCCACGATTCGCGAGCTGGGCACGAAGGCGGACCCTGCAGAGGACGACATTCGCGTGGACGGGAGGCGGCTCAAGATCTCCGAGCGGCACCGGTATCTGCTCTTGAACAAGCCCAAGGGGTACGTCACCACGCGGTCGGACCCGCAACAGCGACGAACCGTGATGGAGTTGCTCCGCGCCGTCAAGGAATACGTCTACCCTGTCGGCCGACTCGATTACGACACCGAAGGTCTGCTGCTCCTCACCAACGACGGTGAGCTGGCCGCTCGACTGACGCATCCCCGTCACGAAGTGCCGCGGGTATACGAGGTCAAGGTGCTCGGCGTCCCTGACGAGCGCGATATCGAGCGACTGTCGCGAGGCATCACCATCGAGGGGCGCCGCACCGAGCGGGCGCTCGTGCAACTCGTCCCAGCTCGGAGCGAGAAATACGCCACACTGCGCATCACGATTTCGGAGGGTCGGAATCGGCAGGTTCGAAAGATGCTCGAAGCGATCGGTCACCCGGTCGACTACCTCCGTCGCATCGCTATCGGACCACTCGAGGACAGTCGCCTTCGCGTGGGCTACTGGCGCGATCTCACGAGCGCCGAGGTCGCTGCGTTGAAGAAATCAGCCCATCGCACTGCGCCCTCTCCTCCTGCGCCCGCTGCTGCCGCTGTTCCTGTTCGGCAGCCTCGTGCGCGCAGCCCCCGTCCGCGCGCACGCACCGTGGATTAGCGCGCGTCAGCTCCTCCTCATCCTGCGTGCCAGGGCGAGAAAGCCAGTGCCGAGAAGAATGATGGATGCGGGCTCTGGGGTTGGGACTTGGTTCACCTGGCTCTCCTTGCCCAAGTACACGTCATCGAGGGCGAAGTCGTTGCCGTCGAACACCACGCTGGCGTTTCTCAGCTGCAGAGTGACCATCGTGGACGAGAGCGAGTTCCAGATGTTGGAGACGCCGGTCCACTCGCCGGGCGTATCGGTGGAGCCGAGCCCCAGAAGCACATTGTTCGCATAGAACTCGAGCTGCGGCCCTGTTCGAGTCAGCGTCGAGCAGCACAGGTTCATGAGGAACGCTTCGAAGAAGTAGTTCGTGTCGGGATCGAGACCCGAGACGGTGGTTTCCCACACAACGTCCGGCGTTTCCTTGCCGTTGGCCACAAACATGGTGCCCGTGCCGGTCGTGTGGTCCCCGGTAGCCACGAAACTTGGGTGCCAGGGAGTTCCCGCCGTTTCTACGGAGTAGTTACCCGCCGGGATCCCATCGTTGTCGTTCGGCGAGAACGTGTAGGCGGTCGAAAACCCGGTGTTTCCGCTCGAGAAATCGCCGTTCGCCACCAGGTTGATGGGCGACGCCGAGGCCGACCCTGCCGCTGACATGGCAAGAAAAAACAGTGCAGTGCGCGTGCGTGTACGACCGAACATGCCGACTCCTATGGGATCTGTGAACCGGGGACGACGACGAGCCATCACCCGGAGACCCTTATCGGCGCGTGTTCATGAATGGATGAGACTTGGTAGGAACTGGCGGGCGCAATAGGCCAGGAACATGTAGTCGTGAGCGTCTACTGGCTGTTCGCGAATATCGGCTCCAGCAAACGTCCGCCGCCGGGAGGAGTTTCCCACAGCGCATACGGACCGCCGCTCCAACGTCGCGACCAGTTGGTCCCGACTCCGGAGGGAAGCGTTGCATCGGCAAGCACCCATCGAATGGTTTGCATGTCGACAGGCTGCGAGCGGCCCATCGCGGCGGCTTTCGGACGCATATACCTGTCGCGGGTGAGGACGGTCGTTGTCACGTTGCGCAGATAGTAGACGGCCCACTCAGACGCTTCTTCGTCTTGCACGGCAATCAGCACGGGACTCGA
Source organism: Vicinamibacterales bacterium (assembly GCA_040081675.1). Lineage (GTDB taxonomy): Bacteria > Acidobacteriota > Vicinamibacteria > Vicinamibacterales > CAVVIG01 > CAVVIG01. The sequence continues at coordinate 16,254 of JBEBGB010000017.1, read as the reverse complement.
GCCGACGAGGACGGCCACGTCCCGAACTTGCCGAAACACCGCCATCGACGCTGGCCGGGGCATCCGGAAACTGCGGGACACTGGCGCAAACAGCAGACGCGCGGCTGCGGCTCCTGGCAGGGCCGCGACGGCCAGCCACACGATCGTCACCAGTGCGAGGCGTCTGCGCGCCGACGCAAGTGCCATGGCTCCGTGGACCACAAGAAAGACCTGGAACCACCAGCCCATGAGAATCGCCTTGTATGCACCATACCCGTAGCCCTGGACGAGGGCGAGAAACGGTGCAAGTCCGATTGGAAGCGCCAGCCACATCAACATCGCTGTTCGCTTCTCTCGCACCGTCCTCTGAATGCCGGCAACGAGAAGAACGGACAACGCCACGGCGACAATCGTTCTCGCGGCGAGCAATCGCTCGTAGCCATGCTCACTGCCGAGCGCCCACCAGCCAGCCAGCACGTGACGCGGCGTGACGAGTCCGAGGAACATGCCCTCGCCGGGGCGCGGTTCGCCAATCGCCGATGCGGCTTGACCCTGCCGTTCGAGCAATGTCACGAGGCCGCCGATTGACGGCATGAGCACGACGAGCAACACCGCCGCACCAATGGCGGGACCGATCCAACGGCGTCGTGCGCCCGCGCCCTTGCTCGACGCCATGATCGTGCCCGACGAAAGCGCCGCACAGGCAAGAACCGCCACACCCATCTCGGGATAGGTGTGAAGGAGGCCAGCTGCCAGCCACGCGCTTCCAAGCCACCAGCCCGTAGCGTCGGGACGCGGCCAGAGCGCCATGAATGCCAGCGCTGGCGCGTAGACCAACGCCAGCAGGTTGTCCAGATTGTTGGCCCACACCACGTCGAGGACCCACCCTGACAGCACCGTCACAGCAACCGTGATGATCGTTGCCACGAGACCGCGTTCGCTTCGACGGCAGAATGCGGCGGCTGCCGCCGCGTACGAGGCAAGGCCGACTGCCTGCAGCAGCCCGAAGCCAGTCTGCGCGTCGCCAGGCTGGTTCAACAGGGCCAGGACTCCCAATTGCGCGCTGGCAATGGTCCGCGTACTCGAGAGCGTCGACGCGTACTGATAGAGCGGAGCGAGCCCTCCTTCAGTGCCGTTCGCGAAGTCCCACAAGTACTGGCCGTAGGCCGCGTACGCCCAACCATCGGGTAAGCCACTGCCAGGGTATTCGGCGAGCCGATGCCAGAAGTACGGACCCATCACCAGCACGGGTAACAGCCACACACAGGCGTGTAACAACGGCGCTGGTCGAGAGACCTCGCTCCTTGCCGGAGCGTTCGCGCTCGCTCGAAGTTGCCAACCGCCGACAACTGCCAGAAGGACGGTCGCACCCCACAACCCATGAGCGAAGGTGCCCACCGGCATCCCCATGGCCACGCCACTGCCGAGAGCGATGGCCCACAACGCCTGGCCAAAGGCGGGTCCCATCAGCAGACGCGTCGCCCTGTCGAGGGGAGTCCTCAAACAGGCGGTTACACCGACTCCAGCCAAGGCGATGAGGCCAGTCACAAGGCTGAAGCGTGCGAGGTCGAGAGTGAGCTGCGGCACAGGACCCACGTCAGTCACAGCTTAGAGCGGCTTTCAGCTTCGTGTCGCGGCGTTCGTTGCGCCGAGTTGAACGCCAGGTCTTCTCGCTGAGGTGGGCGAAGACGAGAGAGGTCGGCGTCAGACCGAGAGTGTGCGCTGACGCCGAGGCAGGTTGCTCGGTTTGTCAGGGACGCTTGAAGAGGGGCACGTCGCCAGACAGACCCCACCCGTACGTGGCGTAGCTGCCGAACGCGGTGCTGGACTTCAGGATCCACCACCCGCCAGTCGACGGTCGGTAGATAGCGAGGTCCGACTTGCCGTCGCCGTCGAAGTCGGATGGTACGGGCACGTCTCCGACAAGGCCCCACCCATAGGTGCTATAGGTCGAGAAGTTCGTGCTCGACTTCAAGATCCACCATCCGCCGGTCGTGGATCGGTACACGGCAATGTCAGTCTTTCCGTCGCCGTCGTAGTCTGCTGGTGCGGGCACGTCTCCGCCGAGTCCCCACGCATACGAGCTATACGCGGCGTAGCTCGAACTCGATTTCAGAATCCACCACACCCCACCGGCCGGCCGATAGATCGCCAGGTCGGCTTTGCCGTCGCCATCGTAATCTCCAGGCAGCGGCGTGTCGCCTGTCAGGCCCCACCCGTACGTGCTGTACGCGGTGAAACCAGTGCTCGATTTCAAGATCCACCAGCCACCAGTCGAAGGGCGGTACACGGCGATGTCTGTCTTTCCGTCGCCGTCATAGTCGGCTGGCACCGGCATGTCGCCGCTCAGGCCCCAGGTGTACACGCTGTAGGTCGCGAAGTTCGTGCGCGACCATGCGATCCACCATTCACGAGTCGTCGGACGGTAGACGGCAAGATCGAGTTTGCCGTCGTTGTCGTAATCCCCGGGTTCCGGCACGTCGTTCAGCAAGCCCCAGGTGGCCACGGAACTTGTCGCGAACTTCGAGCTCGAACGAAGCGTCCACCAGCCGCCTGTCGACGGCCGATACACCGTCACATCCGATGCGCCATCGCCGTCGACATCTCCCACCGGGTGAGACGGCGTTCCGTAGATGGAACTTGCGCCCGTGATGTCATCCGCGAGTGGGCCGGCGACCGACACGTTGTAGGTCGGGTTCATCACGGCCGTATTGGTCGGCTCGTGCCCAAGCCCGATCGAGTGTCCGATTTCGTGCGTCGCCACAATCCCGATGTCGATCTTCCCGGAACCCGCCGTACAGCCCCAGTTCTCCGCGCGATCGAAGTGGACGTCCCCGGATGCGGAGGTGCCGTTTGGCGGCGGACCGTACGCGTGCGCCAACACGTTGGACGGACCGTCGAAGGTATGGGCGGCAATCCGAATGTCGCCCGTTGCTCCCGACGCATTGAACGCAGCGCCGCTGTCGGAGACTTCGACGAAGTGCAGGTTCGCGACAGTCGCCCAGGCCGCGAAGGCGTTCGAGATCTCAGTCAGAAAACATGCTGAATAGGTCGGCAGGCTCGTGAGCGCGACGGAGCCGTCGCCGTCCGTGCTGATGCCGTTCGCAACGAAGCTGTATGTGACCACACCGCCCGCAATGCGAGGCCCTGCCGCGTTACTCCCACCGACAAACGGCGAGCCGGCGCCCCACTTGGTTCCCCAGGTCACAAACGGCTGGATACCGTCCGGGCTGTACCACATGATTCCCGTGTCGATCAATTGATCGGTCGCGCCAGCGTAGAGTTCCTGATAGCACGCTTCGGCCATGGCCACGTACTCGGCCGAGGCTGTCTGCAACGCCCCGATCGTCACATTGTCGCGCTGGAGCGACGACTGCTCCTTCGACAGGCGAAGGAAGTTGCTCTTGGCCGCAGTCAGTGCGTTCACGTCACAGCCTGCGGCTGGCGCCGGTTGTTGCGCCGCCTGCGCGCGAATGGGCGCATCGTGTGACAGGACCAGCCAGAGCCCCGCAACAGTGAAGACGACTGGTAGAGCCCTCGGCCAGAGTCGCTTCGACATCATCACGCGCCGGTGAGCGCGGAGCCTTTCAGAAACTGTGTCTTGCGGAACTCGAAACTGACGCCACCATCAGTGAAGACGTAACACGTCCTGCATAGTCTGTGACTTCTGACCGTGTCGTGGTCACGCCTCAACTGTTGCATCACGTCACTGTTCCACGTCGATCTGAACGAGTCCTTCGAGCCGAGCAGCGCCGGCCCGAAATGGCACGGACTGAGGCGGTGCAGTAACGATGCCAGCCTCTTGATGAATTCATCGCCTCTACATCACGGTCCTATTCGTGGTGATGCTCCGGTAGACCCGATACCTGGCGCACGCATCGAGAATCCTGATCAGGCGATCGAAGACGTCGACAGGCAGATCGGTCACAGAGTTGTAATCGAGATCGACAAAACTGCAGTCTGCCGCAATGAGAGACGCCGGCTTGCGCAGACTGACAGCCTGACGCCGCTCAGGGAATCGTGACAACGGGCACGTCGCCGCTCAGGCCCCACCCGTAGGTGCTGTAGGTGTTGTAGTTGCCGCTGGACTTCAAGATCCACCAGCCGCCCGTCGACGGACGATAGATGGCCACGTCCATCTTCCCGTCGCCGTCGTAATCGCCGGGGACCGGCACGTCACCAATGAGGCCCCATCCGTAGGTGCTGTAGGTGTTGAAGTTGCCGCTGGACTTCAAGATCCACCACCCGCCAGTCGTCGGACGATAGATGGCCACGTCCATTTTCCCGTCGCCATCGTAGTCGCCGGGGACGGCCACGTCGCCGATGAGGCCCCATCCGTAGGTGCTGTAGGTGGCGAAGTTGCCACTCGACTTCAAGACCCACCAGGTGCCGTTGGTCGGCCGATAGACGGCGGGGTCGGCCTTGCCGTCGCCGTCGTAGTCGCCTGGAACGGCCACATCGCCAGCCAGGCCCCATCCGTAGGTGCTGTAGGTGGCGAAGCCGGTGCTGGATTTCAAGATCCACCAGCCGCCAGTCGTCGGACGATAGACGGCGATGTCGGTCTTTCCATCACCGTCGTAGTCGGCAGGCTTGGGTTTGTCGCCGTTCAAGCCCCAGCCGTATACGTTGTAGGTGGAGAAATTCGTACTCGACCACAACACCCACCACTGCAACGTCGAGGGACGATAGACGGCGAGATCGAGCTTGCCGTCACCGTCGTAGTCGCCCGGCTCCGGCACGTCGCCTGGCACGCCCCAGGTGCTGTTGCTGTAGGTGGCAAAGGCTCCGCTCGACTTCAGAATCCACCAGGCGTTCGTGCTCGGACGAAAGATCGTGATGTCGGTCTTGCCGTCGCCGTCAGCATCGGCCTTGGTGTTGCGTCCCCCACGGCACACCGTGACCGGGCACGGGAAGCCGAGGTACTCCCAGATGTAGGACGTCAGGGTTCGCGGTCCGCCGTAGAGGGCATTCCCTGGTGCGGCAAATCCGCGTGCGCCCGGGAGGCCTGGACCTGCATACGCCGCCATGTCGGTCTTGATGACGTCTTCGTTGGGAAAGGGCCACAAGCTGTCTTCGATGCGTCCGTAGCCAGTCTCGGGACTCCTGACCAAGCCGTAGCCGGACTCGCCGTACAGTGTGCCGTCGAGTCCAATCTTCCAGAGGACTTGTGCTCCAACTCGAGCCCCGCCTTCGCCCGCATTCGTCAAGGCCGAACCCGACTCCGGTCCTCTCGGCAGGTACTTCAAAATGTTGCCCACGATGTTCAGATTGTTGATGTCATTGGCGCCCGCTGTCGGCGTGACATAACCTGTGTCGTAGTTGCCACCGTAGTTTGCGGTGTTCCCCGAGAACGCGTTGTAGTTGCCGTGGGCGTAGCCCTCGAGTCCGTGGAAATTGTTCGCGATGATCGAGTTCCTGATTGTGTTCGGAATACCTGGTCCGATGTACACCGCGCCGCCGGTGCCCTGGTTAACAAGCTTCATGGCGCCTATCGTCATCTGGCTGAGCGTGATGGTGGCGGGGGTGCCCGGCCCCTGAGCGCCCCAGTAGCCACCGACACCGTCCCAAAAAATGTTGTTGTCGAGAGCGTGGTTACCGGAGGCGTTCCAATCCAGATTGGATTGGTATCGCGTGCGGTAGTTCAGGACGATGTTCCCGCGCAATTCCTCGCTCGTATCCTCGGCATCACCGGCGGCGTTCTCGTTCCAGAACCCTCCCCACAACCCTGCATGGTTCGGACAGCAGGAGTTATCGGCATCAATCGCGATGTTATTTTCCCAGACGGTCTTGGTCGAGTCGTAGTTGGCGAACGCCGCACTCTGCCACAGGTCGTTGTAGTAGTCGTTCCTGGCAACGTTGCGGCGGACCACAGTGCGCGTCGACTGGTAGACGAGGAATTGATAGCGCGCGCCACCATACGCGTAGTTTTCTTCCAGCAGCACGTAGTCAGAGCCAGGACCGACAGCCATCGTTGTGACATTGCCCGTCGTGTTGGCGTAGGCAAAGGCATTCCGGATGACTTTGACGTGGTGACTGGCTATGACCGCGCCCGGAAACGCGGAGAAGATCTTGAAGCCCCGGATCTTGATGTACGAACTGCCCCAGATGTTCAGGCCAATGGTGTCGGGGACCGACCACTGCCTACCGTCGATCAAGACGCCGAAGTCTGTCTCGGCCATCACCGTGGTGTACACATCATCCGGCGTTCCTGGTGTACCGTCAGGACCCGCATTGCCACTGGGCACGTAGCGGATCGCGTTCACGTTTGTCGTGGATGTGTAGGTGCCGTTGCCAACGGTCAGGGTGTCTCCGCCCGCCATCTGGGAGATGCCGTAGGTGATGGTTCGGCATGGACTGGCCTGGTTCGCGCAGGTTCCAGCGTCGGTCCCAGTGGTGCGCACGTACCTCGTGGTGCCAGCAGCGTGCGCCGGCGTGGCTACCAGGAGGGGTGCCGCAACGGCGAAGGCGAGCACCGCGGACGCGCCGAAAGTGCGTGAGAGTGGTTTGACGGGTGAAGTCATCGCGACACTTGTGGAGTGCGGAATCGAATCGTTCATTTTTGCAAACCGACGCACCCGACGCGGTCGATGCGTCCTTTAGACCGATGTTATTCGCAAGGCGGAAAGCCCGTGACCAGAACGGCCGATGGGGTTCACTGCAACCGGCGATCCAGAAAGGATGGGCCGGTTTTGCGCGCTTGTTCCTCGGTCTGCGTTCCTGGGGAACCGAACGGTGCATGAAACGGCGACCGACGCAGACACCGTTACATCGTCGGCGGGAGGCTTCGCGCTGAAGGAGTGCGACCTTGTTCACCGAGCCGGAAGCGCGAGACGTCTCCAAATGACCGACGACGACTGGAGGCGAGGAGGGGAAAGGGCACTGCGGCTGGACGCCCGCAGTGCCCCGATCGCCGTCACCACACGAGAGCGCGAACCCTTATAGCCGCCCGATGGCGGCTTCAAGCGCGCGCCGCGTGAACACAGGAATCATGGCGCGACGGTACGACGCGCTGGCGTGAATGTCCGCATTGACCTCTTCGAGCGTCGCCAATGCGGCGGCAGCCTGCACGCCGGCCGGCGTCGCGGGTTGTCCCTCGAGCGCCTTCTCCACTGCCGCCAGCCGCGTCGCGTGCGAGCCCGCGCCTGTCAGACCGACCAGTGCCGACGTGATCACGCCGCCACTGGCTTGCACCGCAGCCGCAACGCCGACGATGGCGAAGTGCGACGCGCGCTGGTGCAGCTTGGCGTATGCAGCCGCGCGAACCGGGGTGAAACGAACGCTGACGATCATCTCGTCTCGCGCGAGGTCCACGGTGAACACGTCTTTGAAGAAGCTGCTCGCCTTCACCGTGCGCGATCCACGCGTGCTCTGGAGCTGCAGTTCTGCGTCGAGCGCCAGCATTGTGGCCGGGTAGTCGGCCGCGGGGTCTGCGTGCGCCAGACTGCCGCCGAGCGTCCCGCGATTGCGAACCTGCGGATCGCCAATGTCGGCCGCAGTCTCGGCAAGAATGGGGCACCGTTCGCGAAGGAGCGCCGACGCGGCCACCTCTCTGTGGGTGGTGCCTGCGCCAATCTCGATCGTACTGCCCTGATCGCGGACGCCAGACAGTCCAGGTATCCGTGCGATGTCGATCAGCGTCGCTGGCTCGCTGAGGCGCATCTTCATGACCGGCACGAGGCTGTGCCCACCGGCGACGAGCTTGCCGCCACCGGCTCCGAGCTTCTGCAGGGCATCATCTATGGAAACAGCACGCTGGTAGTCGAACGGCGTGGAAATCATGCCCGGCCTCCGTTGATGATGCGCCACAGCTTCTCGGGCCGCAGCATCATGTCAATGTGCTTTACGCCGAACTCGCTCAGGGCGTCCACCGCGGCGGCGACGATGCACGGCGTGGAGCCGAGCGTGCCAGCCTCGCCCACGCCCTTGGCGCCGAGTGGGTTCACCGGCGTTGGCGTGACCGTGGCGTGCAGTTCGAAGCGCGGGAAATCGATCGCCCGGGGCATCGCGTAGTCCATGAACGAACCGGTCACGAGCTGACCATCTTCGTTGTACGCCGCTTCCTCGATCATCGCCTGCCCGATACCCTGAGCCAGCCCTCCATGAATCTGCCCTTCGACGATCATTGGGTTGATCAGGTGACCGGCATCATCGACGGCGACGAGCTTCAACAGCGTCGGCTCTCCGGTCTCGCGATCGATCTCGAGCATCGAGATGTGACAACCAAACGGGTACGTGTTGTTGGCCGGCTCGAAGAACGCTTCCTCGCTCAGGCCCGGGTCCACCCCTGGTGGAAGCGGCACCGGAACGTACGCGAACCCCGCCACATCAGCGAACGACTTGCCTCTGGCCGGCGCGCCCTTGACCGAGATCGTCCCGTTCTCGAAGACGAGATCGTCCTCGTGCGCTTCGAGCAGCGCAGCGGCGAACTTCGCCATCTTCGCCTTCACCTTGCCGCCTGCCAGATGGAGCGCCGTGCCACCAACCGCCTGCGAGCGGCTTCCGAACGTGCCAATGCCCTGCTTCACTACCGCGGTATCGCCGTGCAGGATCGTCACGTGTTCGATCGGTACGCCGAACTGATCCGCGAGCATCTGCGCGAACGTCGTCTCGTTGCCCTGACCGTGCGGCGACGCGCCAGTCGTGGCGCTGATGCGACCATCGCGTTCGATGGTGACCTGCGAGTGTTCCCATCCGCCCGTTGGCAGCGACGATGACGGTCCGAGGCCGCACACCTCGACGTACATCGCCAGGCCGAGGCCGACGAGCCGACCCTCGGCCTTTGCCGCATCGCGCTGCTTCTTCAGGTCGCTCCATCCTGATTTTTCCAGCGCGAGATCGAGCGCCTTTGCGTAGTCGCCCGAGTCGTACACGGCGCCCATCTGGGTTTGGAAGGGGAACTTGTCGGACGGGATGAAGTTCTTCCGCCGCACATCAGCGGGATCCATTCCGAGCTCTTTCGCGAGCATGTCCATCGCGCGCTCGACGAAATAGGTCGCCTCCGGTCGCCCGGCGCCGCGGTACGCATCGGTCGGCGTCTTGTTCGTGAACACCTCGGTGAGCGTCGTGCGAATTGCCGGAATGTTATAGGTGGCGTTCGCCATCAACATCGTCAGCGTCGGAATCGCAGCGGTCAACAACATGTTGTACGCCCCGATGTCCGCAATGAGCCGGAGCTTCAAACCAAGGACAGTGCCGTCTCGCTTCGCGGCGAGGTCCACATACGCGATGATGTCGCGTCCGTGCGTCGTGGCCACAAAGGCCTCCGAGCGATCCTCGATCCACTTCACCGGAAGTCCGAGGTGCCTCGAGACGACCGCAGCCACGTACTCCTCAGCGTAGATATTGATCTTCGCGCCGAAGCCGCCACCCACATCCGGGGCGATTGCGCGAACCTGGTCCTGTCCCAGGCCGAGCATCGCGGCAATCATCGAGCGGAGAATGTGCGGGTTCTGGGTAGACGACCAGATGGTGATCGTCCCCTTGCCCGGCTCGAAGTGCGCAACGACACCTCGCGGCTCCATGGCGTTGGGGATGAGCCGCTGGTTCATCATGCGCTGTGAAATCAGAACCTCGGCCTGCGCGAACGCGCGGTCGATCGCCGTGTCGTCGACGGTCTTGCCGTCAGCGCTGACGCCCGTGCCGCTTGGCACGAGGGCCACAGCCAGATTGTTCGGAAAATCGGGATGAATCACGGTCGGCTTGCCAGTCATGGCAAGTTCAGGATCCACGACGGCCGGAAGTGAGTCGTACGACACCACGATCGAGTCGGCCGCGTCCCGCGCGATGTAACGGTCGCTCGCCACGACCACAGCGACCGGCTCACCACCGAAGCGGACCACGTCTACGGCGACGGCGCGATGTGCCGGCGACGGAAAGGGAGTAGCGATGGGCATCGGCGCGAGGAGTTCGGCGATCTGCGCACCGGTGTAGACGGCCTCGACACCGTCCATCGCCTCGGCCGCACTCGTGTCGATCGACACGATTCGCCCGTGCGCCACGTCGCTGCGCTTGAACGCCATGTGCAGCAGGCCGGCGATCTTCAGGTCGTCCACGAACGTGCCCCGCCCCTGGATGAGCCGCGGGTCTTCACGTCGTTTGACGCGCTGTCCGACAAGTTTTGGAAGTACTGGAGATGCTGGCATGACCTACCCCTTCTCCGCAGCTTGCTGGATGGCGTTGACGATGTGCTGGTAGCCGGTGCACCGGCAGAAATTTCCCGAGATCCCTTCGCGAATCTCTCGATCGGTTGGCTTCGGGTTGTCGTTCAGGAGATCGACAGCCGCCATGATCATGCCGGGCGTACAGAAACCGCACTGCAGGCCGTGCTGATCCCAGAACGCCTGCTGCAGTGGATGCAGTTCGCCGTTTTTGGCCAGCCCCTCGATCGTCGTCACGTCGCTGCCGTCCGCCTGCACCGCGAACACCGTGCAGGCCTTCACCGCGCGACCGTCGACGAGCACCGTGCACGCGCCGCACTGCGTGGTGTCGCAGCCGACGTGCGTGCCGGTGAGGTTGAGTTGTTCTCGGAGGAAGTGCACAAGGAGCGTGCGCGGCTCGACCTGCGCCTTGCGCGCCTTGCCGTTCACAGTAATCGCAATCTGAGTCATGGGTCCCTCTTCGGCCACATAGGCTACACCGGTTCGTTGGCTTGCGACCGCAAGAGAATGGATGACCACGCGTTTAATCAACGCCGCCCATCGCCCACCGCCTACCGCCTGCCCACAGGTCCTCGCACTAAATGCGAGTCTCCTAACGGAGGGCGGTGTAGGATCCTGCCGGTTGCAGCCACGAGGTCGAGCATGAAGAGAGTCTGCGTGTTGGCGGTGGTTCTGAGCGTCTGGCCGTTGGTATCACGCGCTCAGACGGCGGACGAGCTCATCCACGACGGTCGGAACACCGACAACGTCACCACCCAGAGCCTGGGCTACGACAGGAAGAACTTCAGTCCGCTTGCGCAAATCAACCGGTCCAACGTGAAGCGCCTCGTGCCGGCATGGAGCACGAGCCTCATGAACGATGCGGGCGAACTGGCCGCGCCAGTCATCTACGACGGCGTCATGTACGTCGTCAACGGCAAATGGACCTTCGCCATCGACGTGGAGACGGGTAAGCAGATCTGGCGAACGCCCGTCGACGTCGACCCGGGCGTGCAGCGCGTTGCGATCTTCGGAGCCATCAACCGCGGCGCTCCGGCCATCTACAACGGCAAGCTCTTTCGCATCACGATCGACAACCATCTTCTGGCGCTCGACATGAAGACGGGCAAGGTCGTGTGGAACCAGACCTTCGCCGACTATCACGACGGCTACACGGCGACTGGCGCGCCCATCGTCGCCAACGGTGTCGTCATCTCGGGCATGGCCGGCGGAGAGTTCACGACACGCGGGTTCCTCGACGGCTGGGACCCCGACACAGGGAAGAAACTGTGGCGACGCTACACGATTCCGTCGCCGGGTGAGCCCGGGTCTGAGACCTGGCCCAAGGACAGCGACGCGTGGGCGCAGGGCGGCGGCGCCACCTGGCGCTCCGGTTCGTACGATCCGGAACTCGACCTGGTCTACTGGGGCACCGGCAATGCCGAACCCTACGACCCGAAACCGCGCGGAGCGCTCGACAGCCTCTATACGTCCAGCGTCATCGCGATTCGCCCGAAGACCGGCGAGCTCGTCTGCCATTTTCAATACACACCGAACGACGTGTACGACGTGGACGGCATCGACGAACACGTGCTTGCCGACATTCAGGTCGAGGGGCGGACGCGGAAGGTCATGTTCCAGGCGAACAAGAACGGGTTTCTCTACGTGCTGGACCGCACGAACTGCGCGCTGATTGCAGCGCATCCGTACACGAAGGTGAACTGGGCCTCCAGCGTCGACCTGAAGACGGGACGACCGGTGCTGACCGATCTGTACAAACGCTTTCTCGACGGCGAGGAAGTGGAGATCTACCCGCAGCGCGGCACCAACGCGGTGCCAATCGCGTTCAACCCGAACACGGGACTCGTCTACATCAGCTCGTGGGAGATGCCGCGCATTCAGAAGCTGGCGCCGCCAAAGCCGCAGGTGCGCGGAACCAATTCAACGGGCGTCCTCGGCAGGATTCCAACGTTCAAGCCGGGCGACATCGTCGGCCACTTCGTGGCAGTCAATCCGCTGACTGGCGACAAGAAGTGGGATGTTCCGTTGGCCGACATGCCGAGCTCCGCCGGCACGCTGGTGACCGGAGGCGGGCTCGTGTTCACGGGCAAGCTGACCGGAGAGTTCATCGCGCTCGATGAAGCGACAGGTCAGACGCTGTGGCAGTTCAAGACCGGGTCGAGCGTCAACGCCACGGCCATCACCTACACGCACAAGGGGCGTCAGTACGTGACCGTCGCATCGGGACTCGGCGGCGGCTTGGCTCGGCGCTTCGCCGCGGACAAGGTTCCGACGGGCGGCGCCATCTGGACCTTCGCGCTCATGGAATAGTGATCGCGTCAATTGGAGAGTTGGAGAGTTGGAGAGTTGGAGAGTTGGAGAGTTGGAGAGTTGGAGAGTTGGAGAGTTGGAGAGTTGGAGAGTTGGAGAGTTGGTGAGTTGGTGAGTTGGTGAGTTGGTGAGTTGGAGAATTCAGGAATTCAATTCACCAGTTCACGAATTCGCCAATTCATGAACGTCTTCTAAGGGGGTTCTCATGAAACGAACGATGGTTCTTGGAGTGCTGCTGGCGATCGGCGCCTTCGCGGCGGCCAGGGCGCAGCAGCCGGCGGCGAATGCGCCGAAAGTCGTCGAGGTCGAGAAGGTCAAGGACAACCTGTACGTGCTGAGGGGCGGCGGCGGCAACACCGCAGTCTTCATCACGGCAGCCGGCGTCGTCGTGGTGGATGCGAAGAACCCGGGCTGGGGTCAACCGATCTTGAACAAGATCAAGGAACTCACGCCCAAGCCCATCACGACGCTCATCAACACGCATACGCACGGCGACCATGTGAGCGGCAATGTGGAATTTCCAGCGTCGGTCGAAGTGATCGCCCAGGAAAACACGAAGGTCAACATGGAGAAGATGCCGATCTTCAAGGAACACAACAACGTCGGCATGGCGAAGAGGACGTTCAAGGACAAGATGACCATCGGCACGGGCGCCGACCAGATTGACCTGTACTACTTCGGACGCGGTCACACGAACGGCGATGCCTTCGTGGTGTTCCCTGCGCTGCGCGTGGCACACAGCGGCGACATCTTCGCGGGTAAGTCGGTGCCGCTCATCGACGCGGCCAACGGTGGCAGCATGTCGGAGATCTCGGACTCGTTGCTGAAGGCGTACAACGGCATCAAGAACGTCGACACGATCATCAACGGTCACATGCCGACGCAGACCGCCTGGGCAGACTTGAAGGAATACTCCGACTTCAACAAGGACCTGGTCGCCTGGATGCAGTCCGAATTGAAGGCTGGCAAGACACCGGCGCAAGCGGCAACCGAGTGGAAGGTGCCGGAGAAGTACAAAGGCTACGCGTCCACCGTTGGCGCGAACTTCGGCGGCCTCGCGGGACGCATCGAGACGCTGCAGAACGAAATGAAGAAGTAAGAGCTGGTTGCAAAATGACCAAAAGCTCTACCACAGAGGACACAGAGCGGAACCGAGAACACGGAGAAGCCGAACCAAATGAACCGTGTCTTCCGTTCGTCTCCGTGGCCTCCGTGGTAGTGCTTTCGTTTTGAAACGCACCCTGAGTCTTGTCGTCCTTGGTCCGCGCGGCACATTGATTCGAGCAGCGCGCTACTGTCCCCGAGTCGTGTTGTTCCCCGAGACGGCGACCTTGATCATGGCGTTCGTCCAGCAGCAACCCGACCCCCCGCCACCATTCCCGGAGAAGTCGTTCGCTGTCACGTGCAGCAGATAGTCGCCTGCTTCGCTGAACGTCACGGTCGTCGATGCTTTCCCGCTGAACGGCTCCATCGGCTTGCCGCCCTTGAGCGTTTCGACCTTGGCCCGCGGGTCCGCAATCTTCACCGCTCCTGGTCCGCGATACTTCGAGATCGTGAAGGTGATCGGCGGACGCGACCCGCCCATGGGGCCGTTCCCGCCGCTGCTATAGCGAGCATCGTCGTCGGTCCAGAGGTCGAGCGTCATCGGCACGCCGACTGTCGCTGTCCGGTCGAGGGCCTTGGCCGTGGTGACGACGGGCCCCTGGAGGTTCGGACCGGCTGCGGAAAAGCGCAAGAGTGGCGGTTCGTTGAACGTGCGATCCGGACTCTCCTCCGACGACTTCATTGGCGTGAGGTTGTAGTCCGTGTGCATGTAGAACGGAATCGAGGTCGTCACGCCGTTGTAGGTGAGCGACCAGGAGACCGTCGTCGTCTTCGTTGCCTCTTTCGGCAGCGTGACCACGAACATGCCGAAGCGTCGAAGAGGGAGAAAGTGCGTGGGCTGCCCGCGGTCGGCCGCGCCGGGCTCGAAGTGATTGTTCGGACCGATCGGAATATCAACTTCGAGGTTGGTGTTGCGATTGTAGTAGCCCACCAACAGGCTGTGCGTGCCGTCGGCGTTGTTGAACCAGCCGTCGTAGGCCGGTGTGATGCTGGCGCCAAATTGTTTGGGCGGAGCGCTTGGCAGCTGGACTCCTTGCGCGGAGAGCAGCACACCGCTTCCAATGAGCAATGCGAACGCAGCCAGATGGCGCGTCGATGAGTGCGTCATAAGCCAAGACCTCGTGGATGGGTGCCGGCGGGAGCAGCGTGAAGAGGGCATCGGACTCTGGCAGACTGCCTGGGAAATCCGTCGCCATCGACGGATTTCCCGGCAGCGAGCACGTCGAAACCTACTGCTGTTGTTGCTGCGTCTGAGCCGGCTTCTTGCGGTCGGCCACAAACTGCTGGTATTCCGCGTCGCTGATGTAGACGACGTTCATCCAGGCGTGGGCCATCTCATCGACCGTACGGTCGCCGTAGCCGACCCACTGGTTCGGATCGGGGTTGTTCTTGTTCGCCTTCGTGTTGTCGTAGAAGGCGGTGACGTGAATGACGGTGCCCTTCGGGAAGGCCGGCGCCACATCGTCCGCGAAGATGTAGTTCGTCATCCAGTTGAAGTTGAAGTTATCGACGTAGCTGATGATCTGCGTCGTGCCGTCAGGCAGGATCGCCTCGACCTGCATGGCCTTGCCCCGCAGATGGAAGTGCGGCTGGAAGTTGGTGATGATCGTGTTTTCCTTCAGCACCGTAAAGCCTTCCGTGTGCGTGACCGAGTTCGGCGGAATGTCCAGGCCGACGGCGCCGTTCTTCAGACCGGTGAACCCAATCAGGTAGCTCCGGTGCTTGGGCTCCTCGCCTTTCGCGTAGAGCCAGAGGCCGAGTTCCGAGCCGGCCTTGACCTCTTCGCCGACCGCGTGGACGTGCTGATCCCAGGAGATCTTCTCAC
Organism: Vicinamibacterales bacterium; assembly: GCA_040081675.1. Lineage (GTDB taxonomy): Bacteria > Acidobacteriota > Vicinamibacteria > Vicinamibacterales > CAVVIG01 > CAVVIG01. Next base: position 879 of record JBEBGB010000017.1, on the reverse strand, counting down.
CTGGCTTGATCAGTTTGCCGGTGCCGTCGCGGTACCGGTCGTAGCCCTTTCCGATAGCCCACTCCATGAGCGACGGTCGCGCGTTGACCGCCGCGGATGGATCGTCCTGCTGGAAGCGGCCACTGGCCACGCCGCTGAACGCCGCGTCCACATCAGGCGCTTCGGTGTTCATCACGACGTGCGCGATCGAGTGATGCAGAATCTTGCGACCCTGGATGTTCGTCGGCCGGATTTCAACCATGCGCACCCAACGGGGCTCGGTGAGATTCGGGATGTCGACCATCGGACGCCACCACTGATCCTGGCTGACCGCCGGCATGACGTATTCGGGCGACTTCACGACCAAGTCCGGAGGACCGTAGCCGTCGCGTTCACCCTGCCAGTACAACGTGGTCGTGACGGGCCTGGGCTTCGGCATATCCGCCGGATTGCCTTGAAGCGCGCCCTGATCCACCCAGTTCACGATCGTCTCGATTTGCTCGTCGCTCAGCGACATGTCGTTCTTGAACTTCTGGATCCCCACGCTCTTGTCGATGTGCCACGGCGGCATCTGGCGGGTGGACACACGCGCGCGAATCGACTTCGCCCAGGGCCGCGCTTCCTGAAAAGTCATGAGCGACATGGGTCCGATCGACCCGGGCTCGTGGCACGACTGACACTTGGCTTGGAGGATCGGCGCGACGTCCTTCGAGAACGTCACCGGTTTGGCCGGTTCCGCGGCGCGCGTAACTGCGGGGAGAGCGAGCAGCAACCCGGCTGCGAGGGTCCCGAGTCTCCAATGGCTCTTCATACCGACCATTCCGGGCTCCTTTCGAGCTTTCAAGGGAGGATTTTGCCGAATAGTAGCAGAACGCAGCCGGTCCGGAGACCCAAAACTGT
>JBEBGB010000229.1:0-7550 GCA_040081675.1 Vicinamibacterales bacterium | reverse complement strand
CCCGCGCTGCGCGGCATGACCATCCCGAAGACCGGCCAGGCCGGCACATCGGGCATCGGGCTGCTCGTGACGAAGTCGCTCGTCATCATGGGCGACCCCGCGTTGACAACGACGCCGGAGCATCCGCGTGGAGCGATGTTCCGTGCGTATGACAAGGCGACGGGCAAAGAGGTCGGTTCGGTGTTCATGGCTGCTCCGCAGAGCGGAGCGCCGATGACCTACATGGCCGACGGCAAGCAGTACATCGTCAACGCCATCAGCGGCGGCAGCTACTCGGGCGAGTACGTCGCGTTCACCTTGCCGGCACGTTAAGACGGTCGGGACAGTCAGGACAGTCCCGGCCTTCCCGGCCAGCCCTCGAAGATTCCCCTTGCAGACGCCTGCCTATTTATTCTACAAAGACGAATAAATGGCGCGCGAGTTTCTCTCCAACTTCGAATTCATGGTGCTGCTCGCACTCATTCAGATCGGTGACGAGGCCTACGGCGTCCCGATCGCAGCCGCGATCGAGGAGACGACGAAGCGCCCAGTCTCGCTTGGAAGCGTGTACGCCGCACTCGACCGTCTCGAAAGCAAGGAGTTCATCGCCTCGCGAATCGGCGACCCGACTCCGTCGCGCGGCGGCCGGGCCAAGCGTCACTTCCGCGTAACCGCGCGAGGCCTGCGGGAAGCCAAGGCTGCGGGTCGGGCACTCAGCAAGCTGTGGGCAGGGATACCGGGATTCGAGGGAGGTCAGTCATGAAAGCGCCCGCTCACCTGCACGTTGCCGTTCGCATTCTGGATCGCTGCGGTGTCGACGAAGCGGTCGTCGGAGACCTCCTCGAGCTTTACGAAGCAAAGCCGTCAGCGTTCAGAGTCTGGCGCGAAGTGGCAGGGGCACTTCTCGCGCACGTCGCTCGGCACGCCCGCGACAACAAGCCACAAACAATCCGACGCCTGGGAACCGCGGTAGCGGCACTGGGGCTCCTCGGCTACTCGTTGCTCGGTCCCACCCACATCGATCTCGCCACGAGTGTGCGGGTCGAGGATGTTTCGGGCGGCTGGTTTGTCACCACCGCCGGCGACGGCAGGACGAGGCTACTGCCGACCGTGTCATTCCAGTTGCGGAACGTGTCGACCGAGCCGCTGGCATCCGTGCAGGTGAACGTTATCTTCCGTCGAGTAGGAGACCAGGAGGTGTGGTCGGACGTCGTCCGGCATGCGATCAGCGCCCGAGCGCTTGGGTCGGGAATTGCCACGGAACCCATCGTCGCTCGAGCCCCAATCGGCTACACGGGTGACGATGGCACTGGCCTGCTGAGTCACGCTCAGTTCGTGGATTCCGCAGTCTCGATCTACGCGCGACACGGCGCGGAACACTGGATCTACCTGGGCGAGTATCCGCTCCCCCGTCAGATTGTGGGACTCGACAGGAGTTCGCATCCGGTACGGCGAGCCGCGACCTTCGCTGGCCGGTAACCGTGTCGGGGTCACCATAGGGAAGAAATTTCACTGCGCCAAAATTGTCGGTTCGGCTTTACTTGCTGGGCTTACGGCATCTTTGAACTGTCTGATAGGTAAGCACTTATCTCAATTCATCGAGACGGCCAGCATGGGTGGGATTCGGCACGCCTCTTGCGGTTGCATGGCCCGAATGGTTGCCCTGACGCCGAAATCAACGACCAGAGACCTCAGAATCGACTTCCTGCGTGGCATCGCCATGGTCTGCGTCATTGTCGACCACTCCCAGCGCACGTCTTTGTTGAGCTGGTTTTCCTACGAGCGGTTCTGGGTCGTGACGGCTGCAGAAGTCTTCGTCGTCCTGTCGGGCGTGGTGCTCGGCATGGTGTACGGCCCACGGTTGCTCCGCGACGGATGGCTTGCGGTGATGAAGGGACTGTGTCGTCGCGCCCTGACGCTCTACGTAGCGTTCGTGGCAGTGACGTTGTCGGTCCTCGCGCTCTCGGTCGCTGGCATTGACATCAGTTCGGTCACGACCTGGGATCCTGCGGCGGTGACCTGGTTCTACGATCCACTCAGCATGAACGCGGCAGACGTGCGCGATCTCGCGCTCCTTCGCTACGGGCCGTGGGCGTTCGAAATCGTCGGTCTGTATGTGTGGTTCGTGCTGGCGGCAGGGCCGCTGCTGATCCTCCTCCGTCGGATCGGTTGGAAGGCGTTGCTGGCTCTGAGTTGGACTGTGTATATCGGCTACCGCCTGGTTCCGATGCAGTTGACCTCGGCGGAATTCGAGACGGTGTTCCCGATCCTGGCGTGGCAACTGATATTCGTGCACGGTCTCACGATCGGCTATCAGCGCGACCAAATCAGCGCGTATCTGGCTCGCGGCCCCAGGGTGCTGCCGATCGTCGTGGGCAGCGTGTCCGCGACGTTCATGGCATTCGCGCTCTCCAACCCGGCTGTGAGTGGTCCCTCGTGGCTGCACTGGGGCGTTGTCTCGCCGCAGCATTTCGCGTCGATGTACGAGCGCTTCTTCGCCCTTTCTGATTTGGGCATCGGCCGCGTGCTGAACCTCGCCGTCGCATTGCCGTTCGGGTACGGCCTGGTGTCCTGGTCCTGGTCGGTCGTGGGTCGGTTCCAGAAGCTGTTCGTGACGCTCGGTCGAGGGTCGCTCGGGGCCTTCGTTCTGCACGTGTACGGCCTGCTCGTGCTCGACCACCTGCCGTGGACCGAAACGCCGTGGATCAACGCGCTGATGCAGCTTGCCTTGATTGGGTCGATCGCTGCGCTGCTCGGCGGCATGCAGCAGTGGCGACGGGTGCGCCTGAGCGCGGCCGGCGCTCGCGTCCTGCCTGCCTAGCCCGCCCCGCTTGTCTGCCTGACTCGACCTGTCCGAATTTTCCTGCCGGCCCTGCCAGCCCTCGCCCGCCTTGCCTGCCCTTCCCGGCCAGCCCTGAGCGAGCGAAAGCGAGCCGAGGGGCCCTTTTCCATTGACATAAACGTCGCTACGACCGACGATTGCCCAAACCTTTCCCCCTGCCGATAACAGGGCTTTGGTGTGGCTCGCGCGATCGCTCGAGCCGAGTGCGGTTCATCAGGAGGAAGCATGTCGATCGAACGTCTGCCGCGTCTGGTCGGGAGCCTCGGTTTCATTGTGGTTGCCGCCGTCGCTGGAGGCACCGTCGCGACCCGGGCCCAATCTCAGGCTCCGGCGCCGCGAGCAGCGGCACCCGCCGCGCAGGTCACCTATTCGAAGGACATTGCACCCATCCTGCAACGTAGCTGCATCCAGTGCCACAACCCCGACGGTGGCGCGCCGATGCCGCTCACCTCGTTCGAGGAAGTGCGCCCGTACGCACGCGCCATCAAGACGCGGACCGCGATGGGCCCGCGCGCCGGCGTCATGCCGCCGTGGTTCGTCGAAAAGAATATCGGCATCCAGCACTACAAGGGCGACATCTCGCTGAGCGAGGAAGAGATTGCGCGAGTCGGCCGCTGGGTCGACGGCGGCGCGGCGCAGGGCAATCCGGCAGACCTTCCGGCTGCGGCAGCCAAGGCGTCGGTTGGTGAAGGCGGCTGGGTGCTGGGCAAGCCAGACCTCATCGTGAAATCACCCGAGGTCTTCGTGCCGGCTGTGGCGCCAGACAAGTGGGGCTCCATCGGCCTCGTGGCGACCGGACAGGATGAGGATCGCTACGTGTCGTCGGTGGAAGTGCGCGAGGTGAACGATATCCCGCGCGGCGAAGGCACGAAGACGGTCGGCGGCCGTTACGTGTTCCATCACATGACGTATCAGAGCCTGGTGCCGGGTCAGAAAGAAGGCGGCACGAGCTGGCCCATTCATGAGGTCGGACGCAACGCCGATCAGTTCCCCCAGACTGCAGGGCGTCTGCTGTTGGCCAACTCGGTGCTCGACCTGAACGCGTCGCACATTCACGCGAATGGTCACGACACACACGCGCACCTCGAGTTCGGGTTCAAGTTCTTCCCGAAGGGCTACCAGCCGATGTACAAGAAGGGTGGCGTCCTGCTGGGTAACGGCAATGACCTCGACGTGAAGCCGAACACCGCAGGCCAGGAAATCCACGCGTTCGCGACACTGCAGGAGCACACCAAGATCGTCGCATTCGAACCGCATCTGCACGCACCCGGCACGCGCATGTGTCTCGAGGCCATCTGGGGCATGAACATCCAGCAGCTGTCGTGCGTCGGCTACGACCACAACTGGGTGAAGCAGTACATCTACGACGAAGGCTACGAGCCGATCCTGCCCAAGGGCACGATCCTGCATCTGGTCGGCTTCCTCGATACGACGCCTGCCAACAAGAACCCCGCGGACCCGCGCAACTGGGCGGGCGGTGGCCGGCGATCGGTCTCGAACATGTTCATCGATCTCGGCTACTCGGTCACGATGACCGAAGACCAGTTCCAGGCTGAAATGGCGAAGCGTCGCGCCGCCATGAAGACCAGGAACGACTACGACATCGGCTGCCCGCTGTGCTGGGCACCGCCGGTCGTCACGCCTGCCGCGCGTCCGACGCAGCAGCAGGGAGGAAATCAGCAGTGATTCGTTTCGGCGTCTCGACCATGTGGGCGCGACTCCTCGTCGCGCCCCTGGTCGCTCTCCTTGTCGCTGCTGGGGCAGCCAGCGCACAGTCACGATTCTCCTATTCGTCGGGCCAACCCCTCGAGCCGGCGTACGAAGGCTGGGTGAAGAATGCCGACGGTTCGTACACGATGTACTTCGGGTACATGAATACGAACTGGCAGCAGGAATTCGACATTCCAATCGGCCCCGAGAACAACTTCTCACCCGGCAACGCAGACATGGGTCAGCCGACGCATTTTTATCCGCGTCGAAACCCGTTCCTGTTCACGTTCAGGATGCCGGCCGACCTTGCCGGCAAAGAAATCATCTGGACGCTCACCGCCAACGGCGTCACGCGCAAAGCGTACGCGTCGCTGAAGTCGGACTACGAGATCGATCCACAGGTGATTTCGACTGAAGTGGGCGGCGAAAACGGCAGCCTCGCGGACGATTTGCGCACCAATATCTCTCCGGATCTCAAAGTCGAAGGCGCCGCGACGCGCACCGCCAAGGTTGGCCAGCCGTTGTCTATCGTGGCCATCGCAGGAGACCCCGACAATCTGCCGCCCCGTCGCGACGGCAGGCCGCAGCCTGGTGTGAAGAAGGCCGTGCGGCCGATCGATCCCAATCCGCGACAGCTTCCTCCGAACAACACGCCTGCTGCCGTGTATCGTCCTCCGGTTGCCGTGGTCGCCTCGGCAGGACCGGGTCTGCACGTGTCCTGGATCGTGTATCGCGGCAAAGCCGCGAGTGCCACGTTCAAGCCGGACCAGATGAAGACGTGGATGGACACGCGGGCGTACGGCAATTCGCAGTGGTCGCCACCCTACGATATCCCGGTGCCGCCCGAAGACGGCCGCTGGTCGGCCGACGTCGTGTTCAGCGAGCCCGGCACCTACGTGCTGCGTGCGGTGGCCACCGACGGCGCGGCGTTCAGCTACGAGAACGTCACCGTCACGGTAACACCCTGAGCGCCGCTCGGCCGCAGGGCGAGCCGGTGAGCATCGATATCAAAAGGGCGACGGTGAAATCGTAGACTCGCGGCTTCTGGCCTTGGGCTATGGGCTTTAGGCTCTAGGCCTTGCCGCACGCGGCCTCACTCGGTTCATATCATCAGATCACTCGTGTAAGGCTCCTGCGTTCTACGCTCGGGCAAACGGAGAGGCTTCATCATGTGTGATCCGTCGAACGGTTGCAGCGTGACCGCTTGCGACCAGGCCCATAGCCCAGCGCCAATAGCCCAAAGCCGTTGCTCCTCGGCGCTCTGGCTGGCAGCTGCGGTTGTGATTGCCAGCGTCGTGACATCCGAACGCCTGGCTGCCCAGGCTCCTGATGGCGCGGCGGTCTTCGCGCGTGAGTGCAGCACCTGCCATACGGGCGCGGCAGATACGCGCGCACCTTCACCCGACGTTCTTCGACGCCGATCTCCGGAAGGGATTCTGTCTGCGCTCACCGCCGGCGCCATGCGGCCCCAGGGCGGGCGGCTGACTGGCGCCGAGCGGCGAGCCGTCGCTGAATACCTGACAGGTCGCGTGCTTGGCGGCGACGTGACCGGTGCCGCCGTCGGCCGATGCACGACCGTGCCGCCGCTCGTGGTTGCGCCCAATACGCCTGAATGGAGCGGCTGGTCGCCAGCAAGCACCAACACCCGCTATCAGACCGCCGAGCATGCCGGACTCACGGCTCAGAGCGTTCCGAAACTTGCCTTGAAGTGGTCCTTCGGCTTTCCCGATGCAACGTCTGCCTGGTCGCAGCCAACGGTGGCAGGTGGACGCCTCTTCGTCGGCAGCCAGAACGGCGCTGTCTACGCGCTCGACGCGAAGACCGGCTGCATCATCTGGACGTTTGCGGCCAGGAGCGGCGTTCGCAACGCACCGCTCTTTGGCGCACGAAGGGGTGCCGCGGGCTACGCGGTGTACTTCGGCGACACCGGCGCGAACGTCTACGCGCTCGACGCAGCCACGGGGGCGCAACTCTGGACTGCGAAAGTCGACGAGCATCCATTTGCTCGCGTGACAGGCTCGCCGACGCTGGACGGTGCGCGCCTCTACGTGCCCATCTCCTCGCTCGAGGAAACCGCAGCGAACCAGCCCGGATATGAATGCTGCACGTTCCGAGGCAGCGTCGCGGCGCTCGACACCAGCACCGGCACCATCGTCTGGAAGACCTACCTGCTGCCGGAGGCAAAGCCGGTCGGCAAGAACGCCGCTGGCACGACGCTCCATGCACCCGCGGGTGTTGGCGTGTGGTCGTCACCAACGATCGACCGCAAACGCGACGTTATCTACGTGGCGACAGGCAACACGTACTCGGGAACGACGTCCGAACCAAACAGCGATGCGCTCATCGCCCTCGATCCGAAGACCGGCAGTATCAAGTGGACGAAACAGTTCACAACGGGCGACGTGTTCGGGTGCCGCGCCGGCTCCGTCAACTGCACGGAGAAGGCGGGTCCCGACTTCGATTTCGGCACACCCGCCATGCTTGCCACACGCAAGGACGGCAAGGACGTCATTCTGCTCGGACAGAAGTCTGGCCTGGCGTACGCCGTAGACCCGGACAAGCAGGGTGAACTGCTCTGGCAGTACCGCGCGGGCGTCGGCTCCATTTGGGGCGGCATCCAGTGGGGCATGTCCACCGACGGCGAGCAGTTGTTCATTCCCGTCTCCGACATTCGCAACCCACAGCCAGGCGGCCTGCACGCCGTGAACGTAACGACGGGCGAGCGCACGTGGTATCACGCGCCACCGACGCTCAAGTGCGCGACCGGAGCCACCTGCAACGCGGCGCTCATCTCGGCGCCGTCGCTCATTCCTGGCGTCCTGTTCTCGGGTTCGAACGACGGCGGCCTGCGTGCGCACTCGACCACTGACGGCGCGGTCATCTGGGAGTTCGATACGAACCAGGACTTCGACACCCTGAACAGGGTGCGGGCGAGCGGCGGCGCCATTCAGGGTCCAGGCCCGACGATCGCGGGCGGCATGCTGTATCTGAATGCGGGCTACGGCGACCACATGGGTCG